>NZ_PUWT01000001.1:0-203877 GCF_002968995.1 Photorhabdus hindustanensis | reverse complement strand
CCCCACCGGCGATAATTTGGCTGTCGTGATTGGTGACCTGCGCACTGTTGAGCGTCATATTGCCCCCGGCCAGAATTTTACCGGGGTCACTCTGTTTAACCTGAGTTTCCTTGACGGTCCGGGTGTACTGATATTCGTAAAAGTCATTACTGCGGCTGCCATCCGGCATGATGGCATCGTGCACTTTGTATTTATTGTGGCGGGAAGTGTCCACCTGCGACCAGTCGTAACGGGTGGTCTGGCCGCTCAGTACCGCGTCGTGATGCTGAGATTTTTCCGTTTCGACGACCTGAGTCACTAACCCGGCGTTGGTGTTGTTAATCCGGTCGGCATTCATCTTCAAATGGCGCCCGGCTTCAATCGTCGCCGCGTGGTTATTCAGTTCACGGGCTTGACCGGTGGCCGCCAGGGTATTATCCAACCGGCCGCCGATGTGCATGTCGCCCACGCTGTAAATCTGCGCATGGTGACTGTTGTTCAGTGTTCCGGTGCCGATATCCAGCCGGTCACGCGCCGCAATGACCGCGGCTTTGCCTTTCTGGGCGGTGTTATTCAACGTGCTCGTCTGGAGGGCGATCTGGTCCCCGTAAATGCGCCCGGTGCCGGTATTGTTCAGGGTGCTAGCCGTGAGATGGGTCAGGCCGCCGTCAATCAGTCCGGTGTTGTTCAGGGTATCGTGAGCCTGGATTTGCGTTTGTTTAGCGCTGATTTCACCGGAGGCGCTGTTGGTGAGATTGTGAGCGTCAAGATGCAGCGCCTGACCGGCTTTTATCTGACGGTCATTGAGGAGATTGCCGGTCGTTTTCAGGGTCAGATTGCCATTGGCCGCGGTGTTGCCGGTATGATGAAAATCCTCAGTTAAGGTGACCGCCATATCGCCCTGCGATAACAGTTGGCCGTCACCGCTCAGAGCATGGGCGTTAATCGTGGCGTGCTCCCCGGCAATCAGCGTGCCTTGCCGGTTGTTAATCACCAGAGACGTAGGATGGGCCTCGTCGCCTACGGTAAGCTGTTTGCCCGTGGAGATTAACCCCTGCGCATTCTCCAGCGTATGACTCACCTGAGCTTGCAAGTGATTAGCTGCCCGTAAGGCCCCCTGAGTGTTGTCAACCCGTTGGGCGTTGACCGTCAGGTCTTGCGCTTCTAGCCCGTTATCCGCCTGTTTTGTTTCCCGGTTAATCAAATGAGCGGTGTTCAGGGTCAGTTGTGCGCCGCCACGGATAAGGCCACCGGTGTTATCGGTTTCGGTGTCAACATTGAGGGTGGTGTCGCCCACCGCCTGCGCCTGACCGTGACGATTGTCAATCTGATGAGTGTTCAGTGTTAAGGTGTCCGTGGATAACAATTTGCCGTCCCGGTTATCCAGCGCGGCGTGTCGGGTATCGATAGCCAACTGTCCGCCTTGAAGATGACCGTGGCGATTATCCAGTGGACCGCTGGTGATTGTGGTTTTTCCTGCTCCAATAATCTGGCCCTGCTGGTTATCCAGTAACTGCCCGTTGGTATCCAGAGTCAGGGCGTCGGCGGATTGTAAGGTCCCCTCGCGGTTTATCAGTTGTCGGCTGTGAATGTCCAGCCCGCCATTCCCGGCAATCTGTCCCTGAGTATTAGTGAGCTTGGCGCCGGTCAGCGTGGTTTTACCGTCCGCGGCGATTATCCCGCCGGTGTTATCAACATCGCCGGCGCGCAGGGTTAATTGCCCGCCGCTTAACACCCGGCCCGACTGATTGTCCAGCGTGTCTTTGACCGCCAGTGTCAGCGAGCCTTTTTCGGCGGCCACGATGTTGCCGTGACGATTATCGACGGTCGTTGCTTTAAGGTTCAGGTTGCCGTTGCCCGCAAGGGTGCCGTGCTGGTTATCCAGCATTCGGGTGGTGAGGGACAGCGTATCTTTGCCCTGTTGTTGCATCACGCCGCCTTGATGGCTCAGGGTGTCGGCGTTGACGGTTATCTGCCCGGCCTGAGTCTCGGCGTGGTTAAGTTGCAGTTCACCGGCCTGTATCGTCAGGGCGCCATTGGTGAGCAATTTGCCCTGATTGCCAGCCATCGTTGGGTATTGAGCGACAGTTTCCCGTTGCCTGCCAGTTGCACTGTCCCCTGAGTGTTATCGGCCTGATGCGCGGTGAGATGCAGGTCCTCGCCCTGACTGGCAATGTTGCCCTGCTGGTTGTTGAGCCGATCAGTAGTGAGGGTCAATTTCCCCTGATTGAACACTGTTCCCTCATGGTTATTCAGGGCGCGGGTATGGAGCGTCAGTTCACCGGTCCCGGTCTGGTTAATTTTTCCCTGCTGATTGGATAAATCCGGCGTCGTGAGGTGGATTTCCTTCGCCACTAACTGGCCGCCGTCGTTGTTAAACTGACCCGGGGTTTTCGCGCTAAAACGGTCGGCGTTGACGGTAGCGCGAGCGGTACTGATGCCCGATTGACTGGCAGTCAGTTGAATTTGCCCGGCCGCCGTCTGGCTGTCGCTCAGGTCAATCTGTTGGCTGTGGATAGCCAGCGTATCGGCGGCCAGATTTTTGCCATTAGCCTGAACGTGCTGCGCGGTCAGAGTCAGGGAGCCGGGGCGGGTCGTGTTGCCGTTGTCATCCAGCCCCGCGGCCCACACACTGTTATGGCTGCTGTGTATTGTGTCTGCGTTGACCGTGGTATCGCCGCGGGCTTCCACCCGGCCCTGATTATCTAACGCGCCGCCCGCCTGTAAATTCACCGCCGATTGTGACAGCAATTTGCCGGTGTTAGTGACATCGGCAGACGAGGTTAATTGCAACGCGTCACGGCTGCTGAGGGTACCGCGGTTCTCTATCCGGCCATCGGCGGTGATATGGACCTCGCCGGCAGACGCGCCGATATTGCCGGCATTATGCACGCCCACCCCCGATTCGGTGCCTATCAGCCTGATTTTATGGGCGTACATGCCGCCCAGCGCCGCCACATCCAGCGCAAACGCCGGGTGCTTTTCATCGTCAATCGATTTTTTCTTAATCTGCTGATGCGCCGCATCGACAATATTGCGCCCGGCGGTCACTTTCAGGTCTTGGGCGTGTAATTTGGCGTTAATCGCCACGGAGCGGGCGATAATATCGGTGTAACTTTGCTGTGTGCTGTCCATGCCGCGCCCGTCAATCCGCACTTCCCCCTGATTGACATCAAACCCTTTCAACCGACCCTGTTCCATCAGCGCCTGTCCGGTGGTGAGCGTAGTGCGATGTGAATTAATGAAACCGCAACCGTTACAGGTGATGCCCGAAGGATTGGCAATAATCACCTCGGCTTTATGCCCGGCCACTTCAATCCAGCCATTAAGGTGACTGGGGTCACGACTGTTGACCTCGTTAAGAATAACGCTGGCGTCCCCTTTGGCTAACCACGGATTGCCTGCGACCATACCGCCCAGTTGCGTCTGGGTGGCCTGATGGCTGTTATTGAGGATCACCCCCTGTTTATCCACGTCAAACTGACGGTAGGTATTGTGGGAAACGCCGTCGGCGCCGGGGGTCTGGATATTGACCTGCGGCGTACCGTTAGCGCTGCGAATGATGGTCGGCTGCTGACGGCCCGGCGCCTGTCCGTCGGCCACAATCGCCGCCTGCGCGGTGAGCGAATCCCGCCAAGGGCGAATAACAATCCAAACCGTAGCGCGGTGAGTTGGCAACAGCGCTGCGGTGAAGAGGGGCGATGAGCGCGGCGTCCGGCTCTTCCCCGTCCGGCCCGCGCTATCTCGGCCACCACCATCCACAGCTGGCGAGATTGATTAAAGATAATACGATATAACTGCTTGTTCATGATTTTTGCTCCACACAACACTACCCACCGGCAGTTTTGTTATTTGAATTAATACTGCCAATACAGGTTGAATCCGGCCGTGACGGGGGAAGTTTGGAAACCGGCGGGTTTGGACAGCGGGACGCCGACAAACAGGTCGTAGCTCACCTTTTTCAGGTTGCCTCTCCAGCCCAGGGCGCTCCCCGCCAGGTGTTTTCCGAGCAGCGCGTCGCTGCCCCGGCCGCCCACTTCGCCATAATCGATTGCCAGATACAGCGACTGCCCGCGCAGCGGGGTTTGCCAGTCCAGTTCGTTGCGGCTGTACCAGCCCCGATCAGCGGATAAGGTCAACTCGCCATCAAAGCCGCGCACCGTCCAGCGACCGCCAATCGAGAAGCGATCCTGGGGCGTCAATGGGCTGGCGCTTATCTGCCGCAGATACTGGGTTTGATAAGAAAAAGGCTGAGAAAACAGCGTTAACGGCCCGGCCAGCGTCGCTGAGAACTGGGTGATTTTAGGCAAGGCGGTCCCTTCATTGCGGTACTCTTCCGGTGCCGGTTGCGCGCCAAACCAGCGCATGCCCTGTTGATAAGTCACCCGGGTATCCAGCGTCGCGCTGCCGATAAAGTGATGATGAGACAGCCCCAGCTTCCAGCCCGCGGTTTCCCGGCGCTGAACGTCGACTTCGGTCTTATCAATAAAATTGCGCGAAGTCCGGCGATAAATTTCACCGTTGAGTAGGGTTTTCTGGTCGGCGTTACGATGCAGCACCCGGCTAAGCTGGACCGCCAGGTTTTGGCTTTTGCCCCGGTATTGAATTGCCTGATTTAGCCCGGCTATTGTCTGGGTATAATCGTAATGACTGGCCGTCACGCTCGCCATCCAGTAGCCGAAGGGCAGGGAGTAATAGAGCGTGTCGTTCTGGCTGCCCTTCCCGGCAGATGAGTGAATATCGCGGCCACCGGAGAGATAGAACAGGTCGCTTAACGCCAGGGGGTTATCCAGAAAGAAGGTTAAACCGCCCTGATAACGCCCAGTGCTCTTGGAGCCGGTATCATCCAGATACGTGGCGATTCGCCAGTGGCGGGACTGACGCCAGTTCAGCACAATATCGCTCTCCCCCGGCTGCGCTGCCGGGACAATGTTCATCTCCGCCCGCACGGTCGGGAAACGTTGCAAGTTTTCCAATCCCTGCTCGATATCCCGTAAATCCAACAGTTTGCCTTCACGCGCGGGAAAGGGCGTGATGCGTTGAATATAATGGCCGCTATCCGGGGTATAGCGAATATGCCGGATGTTGCCCGGTATCATCACCAGTTTTAGCGTTTGGGTACGCAGATCCTGGGGAGGAACCAGAACCCGGCTGGTGACATAACCGTGATTAATGAGCTGATCTTGCAACTGGGTTATCAGCCGGCTGATGCCTTTATCGCCCAGGCAATGGTTTTCGCCCTGTTGAGCGACACGCCGGAGCGGTAGCCAGTGCGGGAAATTTTCGGTGCCGGCCAATACCACATGAGTGACAGGAAAACAGGGGGTTTCCACCGCAAAGGCGGCTGACTCCCCGGTTTCCGGTACCGACAGATGAACTTCCGCAGGCGACGGGGCTAATTGCGCTTCCAGCGCTTGCTGACGGGCCTGTTGATGAATGAGTTGTTGATCTGCGATGTCGGCGGCTTGACTGCCTGAGGCTACGCTATAAAAAACCGTTAATACCAAAATACTGCTTTTCATTGACTTTCTATTCCACAATGTTGAAACAGCATTAACCACGAATTTAACTTAACGATCAATATTTAGGGTTGATTATCAACCGGGCAACTAAAATAGGGGGTTGGTTAAGATAGCAGCAAAAACAAGAGGTTATATGACAAAGCAAAAAACAGGCCAATGTGATTATTTTGTAACAGTATTGTATAAAAAATAGATTAATATTAATCATTTAATAACCATCATTAATAATTTCAAATTAATTTTATTGTTTTATTTTAATAATGTGATGTAAATCACATTTATGATGATTGATTTCAGCATTGAATGACTTGAACTGTGACAGTTATTTTTAATTTGTGATAAGTAATGACCTTTTCTGATTAGGTTGGATGATAACTTTTAGCTCAGTTGGCAGAACAGGTGCTACGCTATTGCGGATTGGGAGATAACTATCAGACAGCTGGTGTTGGTAGTCACCGCCTTTTCGGGCACAGACGGAAACATCCGCAAGGGGTGGCACTAATTGCCTGACGTGCCTATTGATGAATAAGTTGTTGATCTGACATGTCTACAGCTTGACTGCCTGAAATAAGAAAAATGCACTATTATTAATGGATTAATATTTAACTGTGACAATCTCGTAATAATTTTATTATGTAATTTACATCACGTTTTTGTCTTATTACAAACGGTAGTAGCTTTTAAAATTTGGGCTTTCGTGATGATAAAATATCTTCTTTTCTCACTTATCATAGATATACGAATAGATAGTTCTTAGGCGGTAAGAAAGGGTATTTACTGCCGTTTCTTCCTTAAAACGCACAGTAAAGGAGGTCATTGCGTAATAAGTTATGCACGCTTTTCCGGTAAATACGACATATAACGATAACTCAGTTCGTCTATTTCCTCTTGTAAGCATTGCTAGGACTTGAAACTCAAACCAAAATACTGCTTTCAGGGCGTAAAAATCTTTCTGGTACATAAAGATCATAATTATTAAAGCGACAGTATTCTTCCAATTGCCGAGCAGACCTAACACCAATCTTTCTATATATTTGTGCTGTATAGTGTTCAACAGTACGGTAGGAAATATTTAATATTCTACCAATTTGTTTACTGGTATATTTATGTAAAGAGAGAAAAATGACATCCCATTCCCGTTGGGTAAATAAATGGGTCGGTGGTTGAAATATAATAGATGCCGGGAGTTTTCCATGATATAAACGTGTTAATGAATAATCTTGGGCTTTCCACAAGTGATAGATAATTCCAAGACACTCACCATTTTCATGATAAATAGGTAATTTTTCACAGAAATAAGAGGATAATGTTTTTATTCCTCCCCAAATATGGGTTTCGAGTGAAACATATGATTTTTCTTCTTTCATTACCTTTTGATCATGATGAATATATTCTTTTGCAAACTCAGCTCCATCCCAAGGAAGCTCATCATCATAAAATCCTTCGAAATCAAATGAATCAGAAAAACCTTTAATGGAGTTCAACGCTTTATTGCCATAAATAAAACACGAATTCTTATCTTTTATTCCCCAAGGATCGTTACTGATTGCCAATGTGTTAATAACTTGAGGTGAAATAATTAACTTATTATTCATGCTATTGTTCCTTTATTATATTTGACATAGTAACTACTTAATTATCATTAAGGCATTATCTGAATGAATTGTCATCTGAATTATATTTAAAACAGCTTAACCATATAATATATCACAACAATAATCCAGTCAAAAAGTGTACAATTTATTAATTTTAAGATAACATTATAAATACCACAAAATATAAAAAAAGTTATTATTTTGATAAAATATTATTTATATGATTGATTTTATCAGTTAATAAATATTTAAAAATTGAATTTACCTAACCTAGCAACTCATTAAAACTAATTGTCTTATTGTCTATAAGATAGACAACTGAGTAAGCAATGACAGGAGGTTCGGTGATAATGATCGTGTAATTTTTACAATGGATATGGACAAGGTGTGATGCGTGATCATTTAGAAGTTTTGAAATATACCCCCTTGCACACCAATTCTCTGAGCTAACTAAGTTGGTGCCATTCCCTGTAACTGAAGAGCTTAAGACATTCATTAAAGTATTTCATCCGCTTCCAACATTTCCAAAAATAACTAAACTTTTTGAATACTCTAGCGATCTAAAAAGAACATTTCTGCACATTTAAAGTTTAATTTTGAACAATCAGAGTTCATTTATGAACTTTTTATCGTTAGACAATTTTCTATTCGGAGAATATTTGGCTGTACTTGGTGGGGTTTAATCTCTTAGTACAGCTATTTTTTAACATTCCGCGCCTGTGCGGACTCAGGGAAAAAGCTGTAGAAATATAAAAATATCAAATTGAAGAGAGAGTATGAACATAGCACCTTGAATAACCAAATTGAGAGGAAAATAAGGAATGATTATAAAAGACGACTGGCACCCGGCTGATATTATTGCAGCATTAAAAAAACAAGGAACAAATCTTTCTACTATTTCAAGAGAAGCGGGGCTTGCATCATCTACCTTAAGTAATGCGCTACACCGTCCGTGGCCCAAAGGTGAACGGCTAATTGCTACCGCTTTAAATTGTGAACCTTGCGAAATATGGCCGAGCAGATATTTTAAATGAGTTGTCATTTTCAAAGTTAACATGAGCTTCTCATATAAAACCAATGAGAGAGAGCTCATTACCTGAAACTTTCCTCATGGAAAATTTCAGGTATGAGCATAGAATTAAAGCAGGGCTATTAACGCCCTACTTTGTTATCAAGCTCTGGATAAAATATATAATCAGGCCAAATTCCGTGGATACCTTTTATTTTATGATGTTAGCTGGACTAAACCAGTGATTGCTTTTTCAAGATATTGACGAGGACACCCCAAGTTTATTCGGATAAACCCTTTCCCTTGATCACCAAAATTCAATCCCATTGAAACGACTATTTTGGCTTTTTGCAGTAAGGCCCGTTGCAAAGTATCATCATCCAGACCTAAATCACGGCAGTCCAACCAAGCCAGATATGTACCTTCCGCTTTTGTCATTCGGCACCAAGGAGCAGCAGACGTTAAAGCTTGCTCGAACCAGCAACGATTTTCCGCCAGGTAACTCTGTAACCCATCAAGCCATACATCCCCATGTTGGTATGCGGCTGTAGCCGCAGTCATAGATAGCGCGTTAAATACGTCTAGTCCATGAGCATTCAACCGATCGATAAAGGCTCGTCGAAGTTCGGGAGCTGGAATGAGAAAGTTTGATATACGGAGTGATGAAAGTCCAAATGTTTTACTTGCCGAGGTAGCAACAATAACGTTGCTATGCCATTCACTCCCCAAATGCAGTATTGAGGTAAATTTCCCCCAAGGCAAAATTAAATCAGCCCAGATTTCATCGGAAATTACCGTCGTCCCGTACCTTTTGCAGAGCATTAATAACTGGAGCAGTTCATCACTATTCCAACATCGGCCAGTAGGATTATGTGGGTTACATAACAATAGCAAAGGTGGCCTGTGTTGTTCTAACATTTGCTCTAAATGACCATAGTCAATCTTATAACCTTCCGAGCTTTCAAGTAGAGGGTTTTCAATAACTACCCTGCCATTCATAGTAATAATTTTGGCGAATGAAGCATAATAGGGCCCCTGTACAATGACACCTTCCCTCGGTTTACTGAGCATTTGTATCAATAAAGCCAATCCGGGTATGACGCCTTCTATCGATGTAAACCAATCGCGGTACAAGGTCAATTTATGGCGTCTTGAAAACCAATCTATTGCTGTTTGGTAATAGCAATCGTCGCGTTCGCTATAACCAAAAATACCGTGGTCAACCCTGGAGTGAAGTGCTTGTAGGACTTCTTTTTGGCATTGAAAATCGAAATCAGACACCCACATTGGCAGCAGGTCACTCTTATTTAAGTGCAAGTGACGATTTAAAAAATCCCACTTAACAGAACTTGTATTGTAGCGATCAATTATCTGGTTGAAATCAGGCAATTTCACTTTGGATTTCCTTTTTATTTAAGGAGTTTTCCGGCGTGATTTTTACGATACCGAAACCAGTAAAACCATAAATGAGAGCAAAGAAGACGGCAGCATAGCACTGGATAGCCCAGGGCAGTAGCTCAAGCGTACTGACGCCCAATGTAGTCGCCATGTAAATACCGGCAGCAGTCCAGGGGATCAACGGCTCTATGACAGTACAGCCATCTTCTATTGTTCGTGACAGATTTTTATTATCCAGTCCCATGCGACGATAAGCCCCTTTAAACAGCTCCGCCGGGATGAGGAGAGCCAACTTTCCGTTACAGGTTGCGCCCGTTACCAGAATAGTTGTTACCAAGGTTGCAGCGATAAGTTGCCCGGTTGTGTGAACAACTTGTAGAAGCCAGTTAATGATGATGGTCAAAGCGCCAGTGAGTGCTAAAGCGCCGGCGAACGCAAATGCACAGAACGCAAGCAGGATAGTACTCATCATTGATGACATACCACCCCGATTGAGCAGACGGGAGACATCGCTAACGACTCCGGTAATGTTATGTCCCTGATCAGAGAACATAGAAAGATTGAAACCATCTATTAACGCATTAAGGCCCTGTTTAAGGGTGAGTCCTTGGAAACCTATGCCAAGTACAATAGCCAATGCACAGGCTGCAAGCATGACGGGTATCACCGGACGTTTTGTTATTGCTCCCCACAAAACCAGTATCGGTGGCAAAATCAGCAATAAATTGAAGTGATACAGGCTTTCAAGAGATTGTACGATTTCTGTGACTTTTTCCGGTGTTGCCACGTTACCTGTTAAGCTTGTATGTCCAACAATAAAATAAACAATAGCGGCTAAAGCAAAGCCGGGAATAGTGGTATACATCAAATGTTGAACATGACTGTAAAGATCAGTATCGGCAACGATGGCGGCGAAATTAGTCGAGTCTGATAACGGTGAAATTTTATCGCCGAAATATGCGCCTGAAACAACCGCTCCGGCTGCCGCAGCCAAAGATACATCAAGGCCAGCGGCGACTCCCATCAAAGCAACACCAACTGTTCCCGCTGATCCCCATGACGTACCGGTACAAACTGAGATAACACTCGTGATAAAGAAAGCAGCAATCAGTATGTATTGAGGACTAATCAGTTTTAACCCCCAATACATCATGTAAGGTATGGTTCCGCTGAACATCCAGGTCCCAATTAACCCGCCGACGCAAATCAGTATCATCATCACCGGCATCGCTTTAGCTAGCTTTGCCACAATAGCATCGATAATGTCATTCCAGCGATAGCCTTGCCAATACGCTAGAATAGCTGCTATTCCTGCTGATATCAGTAATAGGGATTCGATGCGTAAATTCAGTTGACCATATCCAATAACTAACAGTAAGAGCATTGCTGCAATTGGCAGTATAGCGAGTCCCAGATTAAGTTTTTTCTTATCATCCATATAAAAACTCCAATTTAAGAACCAATTACGGTATAAGGTCAATTTATGGTCTCTTGAAAACCAGTCTATTGCTGCCTGGTAGTAGTGATTGCAGGACTTCTTTTAGGCATTGAGAATCGAAATCAGACACCCACATTGGCAGCAGGTCACTCTTATTTAAGTGCAAGTGACGATTTAAAAAATCCCACTTAACAGAATTTGTATTGTAGCGATCAATTATCTGGTTGAAATCAGGCAATTTCACTTTGGATTTCCTTTTTATTCAGGGAGTTTTCCGGCGTGATTTTTGCGATACCGAAACCAGTAAAACCATAAATGAGAGCAAAGAAGACGGCAGCATAACATTGGATAGCCCAGGGCAGTAGCTCAAGCGTACTAACACCTAATGTAGTCGCCATGTAAATGCCGGCAGAAGTCCAGGGAAGCAACGGCTCTATGACAGTACAGCCATCTTCTATTGTTCGTGACAGATTTTTATTATCCAGTCCCATGCGACGATAAGCCCCTTTGAACAGCTCCGCCGGGATGAGGAGAGCCAACTTTCCGTCGCAGGTGGCACCCGTCACCAGAATAGTTGTTGCCAAGGTTGCAGCAATAAGTTGCCCGGTTGTATGAACAACTTGTAGAAGCCGGTTAATGATGATGGTCAAGGAGCCAGTGAGCGCTAAAGCGCCAGCAAACGCAAATGCACAAAATACAAGCAGGATAGTACCCATCATTGAGAACATACCACCCCGATTGAGCAGACGGGGAACATCGCTAACGACTCCGGTAATGTTATGTCCCTGATCAGAGAACATAGAGAGATTGAAACCATCTATCAACGCATTAAGGCCCTGTTTAAGGGTGAGCCCTTGGAAACCTATGCCAAGTACAATAGCTAATGCACAGGCAGCAAGCATGACGGGTATCACCGGACGTTTTGTTATTGCTCCCCACAAAACCAGTATCGGTGGCAAAATCAGCAATAAATTGAAGTGATACAGGCTTTCAAGAGATTGTACGATTTCTGTGACTTTTTCAGGTGTTGCCACGTTACCTGTTAAGCTTGTATGACCAGCAATAAAATAAACGATAGCAGCTAAAACAAAGCCGGGAATAGTGGTATACATCAAATGTTGAACATGACTGTAAAGATCAGTATCGGCAACAATAGCGGCAAAATTAGTTGAGTCAGATAACGGTGAAATTTTATCGCCAAAATATGCGCCTGAAACAACCGCTCCGGCTGCCGCAGCCAAAGACACATCAAGGCCAGCAGCGACTCCCATCAGAGCGACACCAACTGTTCCGGCTGACCCCCATGACGTACCGGTACAAACTGAGATAACACTCGTAATAAAGAAAGCAGCAATCAGTATGTATTGAGGAGTAATCAGCTTTAATCCCCAGTAAACCATATAAGGTATCGTTCCGCTGAACATCCAGGTCCCAATTAACCCGCCGACGCAAATCAGTATCATGATTACCGGCATCGCTTTAGCTAGCTTTGCCACAATAGCATCGATAATGTCATTCCAGCGATAACCCTGCCAATATGCCAAGGCTGCTGTTATTCCTGCTGATATCAGCAATAGGGATTCGATGCGTAAACTCAGTTGACCATATCCAATAATTAACAATAAGAGCATTGCTGCGATTGGCAACATAGCAAGTCCCAAATTAAGTTTTTTCTTATCATCCATATTAAAACTCCATTTTCAGGTGGTTGTTGAAACAGAATAATGAATTTATTTCGAATGAGATGTGACAAAGATTACTTGTTCATGTAACTGGTTTCATGAGTTGTGAAATGTGATCTGTATATCACTTTTACGCTTATTACGACGCTTTTTATTACTCGATTAAAAAAACAGAATCTCTGATAACGAGTTCGGCTGAGAACATATTCATTTGTGGGGTTATTTCTTTTTTGGCACTGAGTTGCAATGCCAGATTAGCCGCCCGCTGAGCCATTTTTTCTATTGGGTTGTGTACGGTAGTTAAGGGGGGATAGAGATATCGGGCCGGAACAATATCATCAAACCCAACAATTGACAGTTGTTCCGGTAACTTAATTTTCCGTTGATGTAAGGATCGCATCATACCGGCAGCCATGACATCATTAAATGTTACTGCCGCGGTAAAGTCGATGCGACTTTCTAAGAGCTTTTCTGCTGCTAATTCCCCACCTTTTTCGTTGAATGGCACACTAATAACCCAATCGCCAGGTACTGTGATACCTGCATTAGCCATTGCAGCCTGATATCCTTCCAGACGAAGCCTTCTATCATCGATCGGTAGATCTGCCGTCACACAAGCAATTTTTCGATGACCGTTTTGAAGAAGATAGTTGGTAGCAACCTGAGAAGCACTGACATTATCTAACCAGATACACCGATTGGCGATAGCAGGAAAATATCGATTGATAACCACTAATCCTGGTATATGAGCTGCATAACGTAATACATCTATGTCACTCATTCTACTAATATGCGCTACTATTGCTTCGCATCCTTGGTTGATTAAAAAATCTAAGGCCGATTTCTCGAGTTCAGCTTGATGTCCTCCACTACAAACCATCAGTTTTACTTCTTTCTGCCGGGCGATTGTTTCAACCCCGCGAGCCAAAAGCGAAAAAAAGGGATCAGCCAAATTGCCGGTGAGTAAACCCAACATATTCCCGCACCTTTTCGCTAATGCAAGCGCGGCAGAATTACGATGGTAGTTGAACTCACGCATGGCTTTCTCTACACGCTCACGAGTGCCCGGTTCAACATAAGCGGTATTATTAATAACACGGCTTACAGTGGCCACAGATACTCCAGCTAGATGGGCGACGTCTTTCATTGTGGCCATAATTTTTCCTCAGCGGTTATACAAAATAAATATGAAGAAGAATCATATCTCAATTTATTCAAATTATCATGAAAGGATTTGTATACCTTATTTCAAGAGAATAATGTGAATTGGGTTTATCTTAATAATATTGAGTGAACGGCTTAACAATAGAATAAGAGCTGTTGGGAATATGAACATGATAGGATTTTCAATATACCGACAAATATACCAACGATGAAATCCTTAGCTCTGGCTACGAAGGTGATCCATGTCACTATCTACTGAAAGTCATGTCTCTCTGTCACTTAAATCATTCCCCTTGATTAAGTGACAGAAAAGCTAGAACAGAAGTAGTACCTTCAATATAGCAGGAAATAGTTCATAGATTTAAGGTATTTTGGTGGAATATAAAGATCATAATCATTTTTTTCGCAAAAAAGTTTCAATTCAATAATTGATCTAATTGATAATTTCTCATAGATACTTTGGAAATACCTTTCCAATGTACGGCATGAAATGTTCATTTCATTAGCAATATCTTTATTGCTAACACCTCGGCAGAATAAAAAAATCACAATCCACTCTTTCTCTGTCAGTATATTGTTGGGTGGCCTTAACCTAACAGATATAGAAGAGGAATTTTTAATATAATTTTGTACTGAAAAATGACTTATTTCTTTAATGCGACAAATTATTCCAATACATTGGTTATTTTCATCCATTAATGGGTATTTTTCACAAAAATAGGGTTTAAATTGTTGATCATTGCTTTGCAAATCAGCCCCAATAGATGATATTCGTTGCATAGATTGTAAGACCTTACGGTCATGCTTTTCAAAAAGGTGAGAAAGATAATTAAACGGTGTAGGTAATTCTTTAGCAGTATATCCAATGACATCAAAGTCTTCAGGTAGCTGACTTAATTTGATAAACACTTTATTTGCATATATAAAACGAAGATTCCTATCTTTTACAAACCATGATTCATGGCTTTTATCCCACATATTCGTTAACTGAGGGGTGATTTGACTCATATATGGCCTTCAATATAGAAAAATATTTCAATAATTAGCAAGAACAGCTATTCATTCTATAAGGGAATTCCCTCATAGTCGGAAGTATAGAGTAATGAATTTATTTCAAATGGAATGTGAGATGAGTTTGCTGTTCATGTAACCGGTTTCATGAAGTGTAAAAATGTGACTTGTGTATCGCTTTTTGGTCTTGTTTATAACCCATTGCCAAGTGTCAAAAAATTTTTAAAGATAAAGTAAGTGAAACTCGTATGGAATATACTTGTTTATCTAAAAAAACCGGAAATTTAAGGATACGATTAAGTAACCAGTCCTATTTAAACATTATACGTAATTCTTCTATAATAAAAAATTACATTAAAATAGATAGATATTCAATAATGCATTTTATGTCAAATATCGCTCCGCAACTCATTAACATATGGAAAAAAATCATGAACCGTGGGGAGTAAAAAGTAGTGCTCCATACTTTATTTACGGTAATTCAGCAACAAAATAATTTACTCATAATATTGAGAAATTATTTGATTGTAGAAAGCTTTACAATCATGAAGTTCCTTAGAATGAATCTGAACGTGTAAGATAATCAATTAACCAATAAAATGTACTTTTGAACTAACAGATTGCCAGGTATTACTATAAATAACGTTTCGTAATTATGCTACACATAGCCTTCTTCAACCCATTGTTATACATAGAATTATGAGTGGTATAAGATGTAGCACTATTTTGAAATCTTATTTATAACCCGTTATTTTAAATATGATAAACAGCAATTCAATCCGTCATAATACATAAAACTAGAAAATTCTTATGAAAAAAGTCAATTTTATTGCTATATCCCAGAAAAAACCAGAGAATCCCATAGTAGAATGTTTATTTAATCTTCAAATTATCAAGGAGTTTTTATGAAGAACTGTACGATATCACCTCAGATTATCAATACAATGGAAATAAGCAACGAACCTTGGGGAGTAAAAGATAGTTCTTCATGTTTTATTTATGGTAATAAAGCGTTAAGTTCTATCAAAAATTTCTCACAATCATTTGATTACAATGGGCTTTATGATCATGAACTCCCTTGGGATGGCGCTGAATTTGCAAAGGAATATATTCATCATGATCAAGAAGTAATGAAAAAAGGGAAAAAAATATGCTCACTTGAAACACATCTATTTGGTAAAGAGAAAATTCTATCATCTTATTTCTGTGAAAAGATGCCTTTTTATCATGAAGATGGAAGTTGTATAGGCGTTATATATCATTGTTGGAAGGCTCAGGATTATTCACTAATTAGTCTGTATCAATATCATAATAAACTTCCCCCATCCATTTTACTCCAACCACCGACAGATCTCTTTACTGATCGTGAATGGGATATTATTTTCCTTTTCTTACAGAAATACACAATAAATCAAATGGGAACAATATTGAATCTTGATCCTAGTGTAATTGAAAACCATATAAACAGGATATATCATAAAATAAACATTAACTCCACTCTTCAATTAGAAGAATATTGTCGAGTCAATAATCTTTATCATTATATACCTGAGAAATTTTTATTAACTTAAAGAGTTTCTTCTGCGGACGCAGTTGGCCTTATGACACGCGTCACTGATTATGCTTGGGGTAAAATAGAGTTTTATTAAAACCTCAGGCATATTCAATATAATAAAAAACACCTAATTTATTACCACAAATAAATTTAAAATTAAAAATAAACCATTTGAAAATATATCTAAATAATATCGATTAATGACAAATAAAACAAATCAATTCATTAAAACAGAAAATAACTTATTTTATTTAACCAAGTGATTTTTAATATATATTTCACCATATTAAATCAGTTCATTTTATTTATATTTATTGATAATTAAACCCAACATTAAACATATAAAAACATTAAGTTTATTTAAATAAAAACCCTATTTACACTCCTAATAAAAATATATTAATATGGAATAAACTCTTATCCAGTCAATAAGACACCCAATGAATATGGGTATCTTATTGGTAATTTTAAACGAGTTCTGTCATCACTAATTTCGCTATTTCGAAATAGATAATCAGGCCGGTACCATCAATAAACGTGGCAATAAAAGGAGCTGATACAACAGCCGGATCAATAGAAAGCCTTTTCAATACCATCGGAATAATAGAAGAAACAATGGCACTCCAGAGAGTGATTGCAATGATGGTCAAACTAACAACAATTGTCACTTCAATACCGACGCCTAATATCCAAGCACGGATAAGAGCAGCAAAACCTATCGTTACCGCAACTAAAAATGAAGTAGAAATCTCTTTACGTAACACTGCCCCTAAATTACGCAAACTCACTTCCCCCAGAGCCATTGCTCTGACCAAGGTTGAAGTAATTTGTGTCCCACTATTGCCCCCCGTTCCTATTAATAACGGGATGAAAAACGCGAGAGAAATTGCCGCTTCCAATTGATCTTCAAATGCTTTAAGCACAGCACCAGTATAAGATTCTGCAACAAATAGCAATAATAACCACCCGGCACGCTTACGCCATAATGTTATTGGGCTGGTGCTCAGATAAGGCTGATCCAGAGGTAAAGTAGCCCCCTGCAAATGAGCATCCAACGTATTTTCATCTTCAATCAGCTCAGCAATATCCTGCGGTCGTAGCACCCCAACTAATTTGCCAAAATGAATAACTGGAACACTATCCATGCCACTGTGATTTATCAAACTATAAACATCATGACGCGACTGCTCCGGTGATACGGAAAAATAGCTTTGCCTCATAATATCTGACACAAATAAATCATCGGCTACAGTTAATAGCACTTTCACCGGTAATATGCCATTGAGATAGCCTTCATCATCAATGACATATAAATAAGTTGGGATCTGTTCACCCTCAAGCTGATTAATCAAATTACTCTTTACCGACAACACAGAATCAGCAACAGATACAGAAATGAAACATTGGCTCATATATGCGCTGACAGTTGTCTCTTCATTTTTCAGTTGGTGTTTCCGCTGCTGATCAGCATTTATTTCATTAATAGAATGACTAGCAATCGCTAATGCATCCATTTTTTCATGGGATGTGGTTTTCATGATGTTGGTCCCTATTACTGTTGTGAACTTCAAACAGCACTCACATAGGGGCGAAACCAGATGAGAGAATACAACGGCTATCTCTACGTCTCAGTTTTAGCACTATACAACGTATCCTGAATTATCAGAAAGTTACATGGGGATATACCTTGGTTCGATATATCCTGTCCTAATCTTGGGCGTCTCTCGACGTCGTGAGATCAGCAACCTGTGTTTGTATAGGAGCCTCGCCTAACGAGATACTGCACTTAGAATGCGGCGCACATTATAAGCAATAGTCGTAATAATTCAAATTTGAAAATTGGCTTGTTTAAGTTCCATTTAAGTTATTGATGATAATAAAAAAACGGCATAGATTTCCACCTTATTGCCGTTTAATGCAAATAATCCCATGAAGGAATTACTCATTTTCTGATCTCTTAGCTTCAATTTTTTCAACTTCAGCAATCAATTGGTCAGCGGTTTTACCATCCAGCAATTTATAGAACTTCTGTTTCGACTCTTTCATGTCACCATTAGCACCTGATTTAACCAAATCATTAAAATCGATACTATTAAACATAGCTGATTGAATTGACTCATCAAACTTCGCTTTTTTATCATCAGGTAGCGTATCTCTTACTTTCTCAATGGATACTTTCAACGAGATTTCATTAGACGCATCAATTTTAGGTTGGTTATCACAACCAGCTAATACAAATCCTAACAAACAAATTACTAACAATTTTTTCATATTCATCCCCCCACAGAATATTAAACAAGGGAATAATAACAGAAACAGAAACAATAAGCCGTTTATAATTAGCCAAATAGATAAAGAATAGCAATAAGATGAAATTTCTCATCATGCTATTCCTGCATGATTATCCTTGTGATTGGCAACAACAATACCAAAATATCATCATTTGTTATTTCTTCAACAGCATAAAAAACGACTTTCTGCCTATTAAATCTATCAGACGACTAAAACACCCGACCAACCGACAACATGATAGCCCCAGATACGACCACAGTAATTATCGATATTCAGATCAATAATGTAGTTGGAATCATCACAATCTGCCAGAAAATTTGGCAAATTTAGTCTGTTGTTTTTGCCAACCACCCCCATAACTTTTCACCAAATGAGAATTATTTTCAACTCAGGAATACCACTCAACTCATTGTTATTATTTAAAAATAGTAAAAAATCAAAATATTATTTTACTAAAGTCACTAAAACTATTTGATTAATGTAAATTGTTATCATTATCATTTTAAGATGAGTATAAATAGATGTGGACCCAATTTGTCAAATTATGCGGTTCAACCAAGAACGTTCTTTATTCAAAGGAGAAATAATGGCAATCATCCACCGCACTGCAAAATATTTTCTGACTGCCATATTGATGCTACTGTCTATCTTTGCGCAAGCAAAAGAAATTACAGTCAAAGACGTTGCGGGCCGGAAGGTTAAAGTTAACGCGCCAGTTAATCGGGTTATGCTGGCTGACAGCCGAGCATTGATTGCACTGAATATTCTTCATCCTGATAATCCGCTTAAAAGTATTGTTGCCTGGGATAATGCACTGGAAATTAAATCTCCAGATTTAGCAATTGTTTATGAAAAAGACTTCCCGCAACTGCGGGATATTCCAGTATTCCCTAACCCTTATCAAAGCGATTTTAGCGTCGAAAAAGCGCTGACTTATAAACCCGATCTGGTTATCTTTGATATTGGTCTTCAAACTAAATTCAATGATAGTGGAACCATAACTTTACTGGAAAAATCTGGCATTCCGGTTATCTTTATCGATTTCCGTCAATATCCGCTAACAAATACGATTCCAAGTATGGTTTTACTTGGGAAAGTATTTAGTGAAGAAGAAAATGCACAAAAATTTATTGAGTTTTATCAAGAGAGGATGAAAATTATTAACCAACGCGTTGGTACGTTAGGTAAAGAACAGCGTCCTCCGGTGTTTATCGAACGCCACGCAGGTATGTTAGGTGCTGAATATTGCTGTAAAACTTTCGGAAATGGCAATTTTGGCGAATTTGTTACGGCCGCCGGAGGTGATAACCTCGGTGCTCGCTGGTTCTCAGGTATGGATGGTGAGGTAAACGAAAAACAATTAATCGTCAGTAATCCTGAGTTTTATCTGATGACCGCCGCAGATTGGGATAAAGTCCACCCCGGAAGCTTCTCTGTGCCATTAGGCTACACCGGTAATCTAAAACAGTCACAGGAACGACTGAAAAAATTACTGACACGTCCCAAATTAAGTGTATTAAGAGCATTTCGCGAAAAACAAGTAATAGCACTGTATCACCAATATTACGATACGCCGTTTAACATCATTGCGGTTGAAATCATTGCTAAATTCCTGCATCCGAAGTTATTTGAAGATATCGATCCACAAGCTGATAGCCTATATCTGCATAAAACCTTTACCGCTCTTGACGGTAACGGGATATTCTGGGTTACTGCAAAATAATATTTCTTTTCAATCCGTTGGAATACGCCAACGGATACTTAGTTTCACCATTCATTTATAATTTCCGTTCGTTAATATACCTAATATTTTATATAACGTGCTAATAGACATCTATTATTTTGTGCTCTACTATAGTTGATGCTAAAAAAATATAAAACATGACAAGATAAGTTCGGTTAAGTAATAAATATAAAGTAAAAATATATTCACATAATGAAACTATATAAAACCTGTTAATTAAGCATCTATTCCAGTAAGAATGTTCAACGCAGGGCCATTATTGTCAATAAATCATATACACAGGCAAAGTACAGAAATCAGGCTATATACATGATATACAGAGAATCATTCGCTCTTTACTAACAAGAATGGAAAATAAAATAACCTAATGAGATAGATTCTCGATGTAACTATTCTTAAACCAAAGTACTCGGAGTATATTAATGAAACGATTACATGATATTGAGAAAGAGATGTTGCCCGTTGAGTCCTACAAAATGCTTATTGGTGGGCAATGGGTAGATAGTGTATCCAAAGCGACAACCAAAAGTTATAACCCGGCGACAGGAGAATTACTGGCTGAATATGTATCCGGTAATGCGGAAGATGTCGATCTTGCTGTCAGCGCCGCGAAAAAAGCTTTCCACGCCTGGAGTCAAACCTCCGCCATCGAAAGACAATCAGCTTTACTGAAAATTGCTGATTTACTAGAAGCAGAACAAGAACGTTTTGCCATCCTTGAATCACTGGATACCGGCAAACCATTAAATGAATCCTTGTATATGGATCTACCGGCCTCCATTGACCATTTCCGCTATTTTGCGGGTGTGATCCGTTCCCATACCGATGAAGCTTCAGTTCTGGATGCCAATACACTCAGCCTAGTGATCCGTGAACCCATTGGTGTTGTCGGGCAGGTAATTCCCTGGAATTTCCCACTACTGATGGCAGCATGGAAACTGGCTCCTGCTCTTGCCGCGGGCAATACCGTTGTGATTAACCCGGCAACACTGACACCAATCACTCTGCTTGAACTGGGTCGAATATTGGATAAAGTTCTGCCTGCCGGGGTGGTTAATATTGTTACAGGTCGTGGTTCAGTCGTTGGTCAAGCCATTTTGGATCATAAAGATGTCGAAAAGGTGGCATTCACTGGTTCCACCAGAGTAGGTTATACCGTAGCCGAAGCCGCAGCCAAAAAGCTGATCCCAGCAACACTAGAACTTGGCGGTAAGTCAGCCAATATTATCTTCCCTGATGCCAATATGAAAAAGGCAGTAAAATATGCAGCCAAAGCTATTTTGCTGAATCAGGGTCAAGCGTGTGAATCAGGTTCCCGGTTATTCTTGCATAAAGATATTCATGATGAATTCCTCAAATCCTTAAAAGTAGAATTCGAATCCATCCAGGTTGGTGACCCGTTAGCAAAAGATACTCAAATGGGAAGCCAAGTCAGCCAGGAACAAATGGAAAAAATTCTTGGATATGTCGATATTGCGAGAAAAGAGGGCGCAACCATTCTCACGGGCGGCAAACGCATTACTGGGGAAGGTTATGATGATGGCTTCTTTATCCAGCCAACCATCATTACCAACGTTACTAATGACATGCGAGTCGCGCGCGAAGAGATTTTTGGCCCTGTATTGACCGTTATTCCGTTCAGCGAAGAAGAAGAGGTCATCGGAATGGCAAATGATTCTGATTATGGCCTGGCGGGCGCTGTCTGGACACAGGATATCGACCGTGCACTACGCGTCGCTAAAGCTGTCAGAACTGGCCGTATGTGGATTAATACTTACCATGAACTGCCAGCTCATGCACCATTTGGCGGCTACAAAAAATCAGGTCTTGGCAGAGAAACACACAAAATGATGTTGGATTCTTACACCCTGATCAAAAACATCTATATCAAAACCAGTGAAGAATAATCTCAATCAGTGATAAAAAAAGCCTTCCGTTTGGAAGGCTTTTATTCAGATATTTGCTTTAATATCAACACTATCCCGTTAATAGCACCTAGCCACTCTGTAATTAATCCAATATATTCCCTCAGATGTTTTGTAACAAAATAACAACATATACGCAGCAATTTAATAAATTATATTTACACCCCGTTTTTTGTTAATTAATGAGTTGATTAATATTATTTTTAAAAAACGATTATTCTGAAAGTATCTTGCTTGCCTATCTATCATGTTTTACCTTTTAGGCAAACCACCATTCTGGAATGGATTTATACATCAACCCAAAGAGCGACAGAAAATATATGTAATATTTTTCTATCATCATAAAACCACTAAATCTTTTTCGAACCGCTTCACAATAATTGAATAACCTCATTGTTTTATTGTTCCACTCAACTCATTTTATCCTCCTGAGTTAATGAATGAGAGAGAGCCTCATGGTGGAACAACAATATTTCATTGGTGTTGATGTTGGCTCCGCCAGTGTCCGTACTGCGGTTTTTGACCAACACGGTAAACGGCATGCATTTTCTGCTCGCCCTATCCAGCAATTTCACCCAAAAACTGATTTTGTTGAACAATCTTCTACTGATATCTGGGCGCAAGTATGTGCAACAGTAAGAGAAGCTATTGCACTGGCAAATATTAATCCTATTGATGTTAAATCAATCGGCTTCGATGCCACCTGTTCATTAGTCGCTGTAGCAACAGAAGGACGTCCTCTTTCTATGACCGAAAATGGCAATCTTGAACACGATATCATCATGTGGATGGATCATCGGGCAATAAAAGAAGCCATCACGATAAATCAAACCAATGACCCTGCACTCTGCTATGTAGGTGGTGAAATCAGCCCTGAAATGGAACTACCGAAAATCTTATGGCTAAAAAACCACTTTCCTCAACGTTATCAGGATATCTGGCGTTTCTTTGATTTAGCTGATTTTTTGGTGTGGAAAGCAACTGCCGCTGATGTAGCCAGTATTTGCACGCTCACTTGTAAATGGAACTATTTGGCTCATCAAAAACAGTTCAGCGAAAAACTACTTTATGATGTGGGATTAGAAGATTTAATAAATAAAGTTCCGTCTACCATCATTGAACTTGGCGAAAAAGCAGGTTACCTGACTGTTGAAGTGGCTAAAGATTTTGGGCTGCACACAGGAGTCATCGTCGCCGGTGGTATTATTGACGCTCATGCCGGCGGATTGGCCCTGGCTGGCGCCGATCCAGAGGGCAGTCTGGCCATTATCAGCGGCACCTCAAACTGCCATATGATTGTCAGTCCTCATCCTGTTATGGTTCCAGGGGTTTGGGGCCCCTATTTCGGCGCTATGCTACCCGGTTATTGGCTCAACGAAGGTGGACAAAGCGCCGCCGGTTCATTAGTTGAGTGGTCAATTCGTCAACACAATAACTGGCTGGAGCTAGAAATCGAAGCTAAGGAATCTGGTCACCATTACTACCAACTACTGAATGAAGCTGTCGCACAGTTAGAAAAGCAAGAAAAATACCCGACCGCACAACTTCATATTTTAGGTGACCATCACGGCAACCGCTCACCAAGGGCAAACCCTAATGCCAAAGGAATGGTAAGCGGGCTGACGCTGGCAGATAGCCGTGATGCTCTGGCCCGCCATTACTTGGCAACGCTGCAATCTATCGCTTATGGCACCCGCCATATTATTGATGCATTAGTAGAAGCAGGTCATAAGATAAACAGGCTAGTGATGTGTGGCGGCGCAACTAAAAACCCACTATGGTTACGTGAATATGCCAACGCCACCGGGCGCGAAATCCATCTCACTCAGGAAGAGGATGCTGTCAACCTTGGTTCTGCTTTGCTTGGCGCCGTTGCTTGTGGTTCCTTTACCGACTTCGCTCAAGCAGCGAAATCGATGGTACGTGACGGCAACATTATCAAACCGGAAAAAGAGACATTTTCATTTCATCAAGCCAAATATCAGGTCTATCTGCAAATGTACCGGGACCAGCAACGATATAACGAAATCATGCAAACCGGCGATTAACTTTTAATGATAAAAACAGATATATAATAATGATGAAAGGAATCAAAACTCATTAGATAAAATTTCTCCGGCCCCACAAGCCGGAGAAAGGTGATCAATCCTTATAACTGTATTGATAACATCCGCCATAATCATAATAGAGACCAGAATTCTTCTCTACCGCGTTTAGCAACACACCTTTAACATGAATGCCATTTTGTCTAAACCGGCGAATAGCAATATTAACTTCTTTAACTCTTGTTTTATGATAACGAGCAATTAACAATGAAGTTCCTGCATATCTCCCAATAATCGCAGCATCAGTTACAGCCAAAATAGGAGGAGTATCTACCAAGACATAATCATAATGCTCTTCTGCCCAAGATAATAATTCTTTAAGCTTGTTATGCATAAGCAATTCCGACGGATTAGGCGGAATAACACCTCGATTAACAAAATCAAGCTCAGTAAGGTAAGTTCTGGTAATGATCTCTTTTATCTGATGTTGACCAGCCAAATATTCAGACAGCCCCAGAGATTGAGGACTTTCCAACACCTTATGTAAACGACCTCTTCTCATATCTGCATCGATTAAAAGCACACGTTTATTACTTAATGCCAATACAGCAGCAAGGTTTACTGAAATAAAAGATTTTCCTAGTTCAGGCGCAGAACCTGAAAGAAGAATAATTTTATTTGCAGATTCCATCATTGAAAAATGCAAGGTTGTTCTAAGGCTACGTAATGCTTCAATAGCTAAATCTGTGGGATCTTGAATCGCTAATAACCGTAATTTATGACGATGAGTTCGCTTTTTCTGTTGTTGTTCAAGTTTAATCTGAGTCCCAGATAGTGGAATAGTAGCATAAACAGAAACACCTATTTCTTCCAATTGTTCGGGGCTTTCGATTCCTTTACGAAACATGACTCGTATGCAAACCAATCCAGCAGACAATATAAACCCCAATACCATCATAGATACAATAATCAGTGACTTCTTCGGTTTTACCGCTGAACTTTCTACAATAGCTTCATCAATAATACGTACATTACCCACTGTCCCTGCTTTCAAGATATTCAACTCTTGCTGTTTATTGAGTAACTGCACATAAATTTCTTGACCAACTTGAACATCTCTGGTCAAACGTAAAATTTCCTGCTGTGTTTTAGGTAACCGTTTGATTGACTGATTCAGCTCCTTTTTGGTATCAACCAAAGTCTTACGTTTATCAAGCAACGCAACATAAGCAGGATGTTGTTTGGTATACAATTGCTGTAATTCAGCTTCTCTGAAAGTCAATTCATTAATCTGTTTCTCAATTTGGACTAATGTTTCCAGAGCCGACTTTGCTTCAAGTGATAAATCGATAGATTCATTCGCTTGACGATATTGGTTAAGCAACTCCTCAGAACGATTGAGTTCAATTTTAACTTTAGGTAAATGATTTTTTAAGAAATTAAGACTACTTTCAGCCTCTTCCGTCTTTCTTGTCACATTTTGTTGCAAGTAATTTTTACCAATACTATCCAGTATTGACTTTATTCTTGCACGATCATCACCTTCCATTTCAAGCGAAATAATACCTGTACTATTACCTTTTTCTTTTACCCGCAAAGCTTGTTGCAACCCACGAATAACACCCAATTGCCCCCGTTTAACCAACGTGAAACTTTGCCCTGGAGAAGCTGAAATATTTGAGATAAGCAAATTTATGCCATCAGTATCAAATACTTTGTTCACTTGCCCGAGGAAAACCTGATCATCAAACAGCAACCGATAATTTTCTGAATCGTCAACATATATTTTTATCCCTTTGTTCATATATTCGGGTGATACTGCAAAATGTTTAATAACAATATCTGGTTTTGGCATACCACGGAGACGGGCAATTCCCTTACCTATCACAGGAAAATAATCCGCAGTAACCTGAACATCCAAATTTAGATCCTTTACCGTCTTTCCCAATATCATTCGGGAAGTTAATAACTCCAATTCTGCCGATGTATCTGACGGTCTCCCAGAAAGCATATCCGCCATGTCGCCGATTAAAGGCAATGCACTACTTCTCTTTTCAACCTGCAATAAAGCATTTGCCTTGTATATCGGAGTCGCAATCAAGGAATAACAAAGGCCAATAATGGTAAACAATAGAGTGATTCCACCAATCACCCAGCGATAATCGAATAAGGCACTAAGAAGACGGCCTAAATCAATTTCATCACTATCCGTATGAGTGTGACTTGATTTATCTGATGTAGTCATAAAAAGCCTATAATTACTTTATTGATAAGTAATGAAGAATAGAAAACCCAGAATTTGAAAATACTTATAAGTTATAATTTCCCAAGCCAACTATTAGCACTCTCAAATAATAACTGATACACATATTCATAAACCTCGATATCAGACTTATATGGATCGGGAATTGCCATTTTATTTAACCAATGGCCAAAAAGCATTGTTTTCCCCCTGACTCCTAGATTTATCCTATTTACAGCTTCAATATGTCTTTTTTCCATAACCAAAATCAAGCTTGACTGCTGGCATAATTCACTGGTTAGTTGACGTGCTGTATGTCCATCCAAGGACAATCCATACTTAGCCGCAACCCTACTTGAAAGCTCATTTGCAGGATTACCAGCCAAAGCAGATATCCCCGCAGAATAAATCTCTTTCTGAGGAAATATCTGCCGCAATAAACGCTCTCCTGTCGGAGATCGACAGATATTACCCACACAAACGACCAGAATAGAATTAAACATTAATTCGGCCACTTACGAATCCACTTAGTTGTTTCAGTCAGGCTATTAATGCTTGATATCGTTGGCACCAACTGATTGATAACCCGATTCCAGCGAACAACTGGAGCACTGGTAACATAGACAATATCGTAAGGTTGCAAATTAAACTCAGTTCCCAACACCAACGCCGTTGCATCTTTAGCATTGAGCTGATAGATATTGGCTATTTTTCCTTTATTATCAGTTACATTACGCAATGAGCGGATGACAAAAATGCCATTAGCATCACTTGATAATTGATCTATACCTTCGGCATTGCCCAATGCTTCAGTCAAAGTCATTCCACTGCGATCCATACGCAGAGTAGTCTGTTTTTTGACCTCCCCCATAACAAACACTTTCAAATCATCATTACGAGGAATGTATAAAATATCGCCAGAATAGAGCAGACGATTTTGCTTTAGATCACCATTCTGCATTAAATCTTGAAGAGAAATAATCGTCTCTTTTCCCTTATGAGTCAAAATGATCCTCTTCCAATCAGCATTTTCGGTTAAGCCGCCAGCATGGTTGATCGCATCAATAATGGTTAAAGGAACGTTAGTGATAGGTTGTTGAGCAGACCTAGCAACTTCACCTGTTACATAGGCTTTTTGTGAACGGAAAGCAGCAATATTAACATCAACTTGAGGTGATTCGATGTACTTCGATAACTTATCAGTAATCATTGTCCGCACCTGAGTGACCGTTTTCCCTTTTACATGAAGTTTACCAACATAGGGATAAAAAATCGTTCCATCAGAATGCACCCAGTTTCCCGTATCACTGGCACTACGGTATTGCCCGGCTGGTATCGTCAATTCAGGATGATCCCAAACAGTAACCATAATGACATCCCCAACACCAATACGGTATTCATACTGTTGTAACTCTTTATCTAATTCAGGATTAGGACGTGCAATAGCAGAATTCACGCGTAACTTTTCAATTAACTGTGGTGTTACTGGATAAACGTTTACCAAATTATTAATATCATAGTTACTATCATCATCATTGATTATTTCTTTATTATAAACAGTAAGGCCACTCCCAGGCACAACAGTACAACCACCTAATAGTGTAGAACAGGACAACGCCAGAACTATAATTAATTCCTTAATATTCATCAGAAATTTATCCTTAAAAAATAATAAACAAAAAAGAATACAGAAAAATAGTATTAATTATAATCTCCCTAACAAAACTAGATTATAATATAATAAAATATAATATAATATAAAAAATTTTGCTTAAGGGCCACAAGACACTAGGCTACTGGTCGTATCACTTGGTAAAAACAATAGAAATCAACTTAATGGCTTTGAAAAATTCAGGCCATTAAATAATAGGTAGTAAATTTATTAATTATTTTATTATTTAATATGTCTTATAAGATATTATTGCAAACAGAAAGTAAGAGCGACCCATAAAATAATAGTGAAGATATTTATCAGAATTTATCGGAACTGAATACATACTCTCGATAACATTGTGAAAAAACACGGACCTACTTACATCAAATCCGTGTTCATATAAGAAACTTTAGTAATTAAGATGATAGAAAATAAAAAAAACAACCAACTAACCTATCAAAAAACTCCAATTATAAAACCATAAATTTTGCCATATTATAAATAATAGCTCGGTAGTATCGAATATTTTTAGATTGTTTTAATTTTGAAGCTCACCACTTTGTACTTTTCTCGTTTATCAACTACCATTATCGATTGTTTTATATAGCAATAGAAGATCCGAGAATTGGGCATATTCCACAAAAACTTTATCAACTGGGATTACCATGAAAAAATCAACCATACTAAGAATCGCCAGACCAACTGACAACTTAACTAAAATTTCTGAAATGTACTGCCAAGGTTTAGGATTTATTATCCTGGAGCAATTCGAAGATCATGAAAATTTTGATGGTATTATTCTAGGGCATCCAAACCATCTCTGGCATCTCGAATTTACCCATCATCGTGGCACAACAGTAGGAAGATCCCCCACGCAGGACAATTTATTGGCCTTCTATATATCAGACCATTCAGAATGGTTAGAGCAGATATCATTAATGAAAAACGCTGGCTTTATTGCAGTCCCCTCTTACAACCCATATTGGGATATTGATGGTAAAACATTCGAAGATATTGATGGTTATCGGGTTGTGTTACAAAACACAGTATTCCCTGTTTGATTATTAATCGACCTTAAGCATACTTGCCCTAATAACCAACCCATACCTACGTTGTTTTATATTACGCAATAACATTATCAAAACTCAGCTATTGACACTGAGTTTTGATATATTCTTGCAAGTATTTCGTTTGCTGTTCGTTCTCAACAATCATTCTTCGGAGATCGAAATAATCTTGTTCAGCTGCTGGGTTAAGTCGTGGGGGGACTGCATGGCCCACGCTGCCGGAGGAACCGGCTTTGCCTTGATTACAGGTGGCCGCGATGCGCAACCGGCGATGACCAGCGGCAACATCGTTGCGAAGCACATCAATTTCAGATTTCGCATGAGCAAGCTCCTTTGTATGCTGATTATCCAGTTCAGACAGGAGCCTTATCCGCTCCTGCTGATTAACGATTTCATTCTGCTGCTCCAGCAACTCACTCTGTAGCTTAACTGTCGTATCAAGCTGTTTGGTATACTTACCGTAATAGTGGTAAGCCAGAAGCGAGACAAGCGCTAGTGCAATAACAGTATAACCATGAGAGTTAAACTTCATAATATCGCTCTACAAAAGTGAAAATGCTTTATCAATGACCGCATTGCTATAAGGCTGACTACCATTTTCCATGGTAATAACGGACTTAAGAAGCTTTGTCATAAATACTTCATTAAATACATCAACAACCTGATCACAAGTCACTTCAGTGTCTTTACATACATGGCTAATATAAGCATCAGTATTATTTTCATTATGGGGAGCCCATCGTGAAATGATACCTTTCACTGTTTTAAGGCCATGTTTCCGATTGTAATTATGCAGAATTTTAATCATTGCCCGAATACCATATTCAGGGCTGACAAACTGGCAGAAAGATTTATCGGTACGTTGTGATTCCGGTACCAAACCTTGCCAGTCATCACCCCAACGAATGTTGCCAGGGTTATTATTTCGAATACCTCTGCTCATAATTCACTCCTACTGTTTATTGCCTGTTTTGTTATTAACAACTTTTCTTAAGATCTGACCAAAATAGTCAGTTCCCAGATAACCAATAATCACACTGCCGATGTAAGCCAAGTCCGTGCTCATACCAAAAAAATTCAACACATCACGGATAAACCAAGCAATCATGGCACACATAATAGAATCCATAATTGACGTCCAAAATTTACCGCCGTTATATCGACCTCTGAGATAAGCCATTGCGGCAGCCAGTGCCGCTCCTATACCTTGTTCTTTGACTGACAGCAACCATACCCATAGCTGCATCCAGATGTCAGGCTGTTTATCCATGTATTTCATCCTTTACTCCCATTCATATAATGGGAATCCATAGGCTGCCGTGTAGCCTTAAATTTCAGTTAATAGGAATACTGCGAAATCAGTAGAATAAGAAAAGGCCACACATAGCGCAGCCTTAAATTTTATAAGGTGATTACTTACATTTAGTATAATATCGAGCTCATCAACAAACTCTGGTTGTATGTCATTACGTATAAGGGAATAATAATAATTAACAGATACATAATTTATTAAGGCATTAACTATTCCAATTAAACAATACTCTTTCTGTTAGCTATTATTCTACAAGAAACCATATTCTATCTATTTTTTAATTTCCCAATAATCCATCCTTCAATCAAAAGCAAAGAATTATTACTTCGCCTTGAACTTGCTACTTTCAAGTATCAACATGACCACCATACACTTAAACTCTGGAATGTATTTTTATCTTGTTATAGTGATCTCATTTCTGCTGATTCATTTAAAAACAAAATAAACGCTAAATCAAGGCTAAATCACTTCTCCATCTTTCTTCCTAATATAAAAACCTTTGTTTCTATCAATTTGCGCAAATACCCCTAAATGTATGCTGATATTTTCAATCATTTAACCTGGAAAAATGAACGTTCACAGGAAGATTTTTGTTACTCAAACAAACAATTATATCCAAAATATTTTATATCCTCACCGCCAACTTAAATGTTGGATTACCCTTCCCAATAGATTGTGAAATGACAAAGTAATCAGGTGAAAACAATTAAAAAAATAGAGCATCTAACATATCATAGCCACTAGCCCATAAATCTCCTTAATACTAATATTAGATTACAACGTATAATGAACCACAATTCATGATAATTATGTACACCTGGTAATAAATCTCTCAAAGCAATTTTTTCAATAAAACGTTTCGCAAGTAATTTTTTTAAGGCAGGATCTTTTATCCTTTTTCTATACAAAATAAAAAAAACTGCCAACCTCTCGTATTGCATGACGGCTCAGTGATCTTCTTAACGACTTTTCACCTTTAATTTCTTTTGAGATGTTAATAATTGAATCAACTACAGTAATATAGCTATCAGCCCGATGATATAATTTTTTAATTTCTTTTGAGCGAGTTATTGATTCCAAATTATGTCGATAACAATATAATAACTCCTCACAAAAGCCAATTCGATTCGCGATAAGTGACAAATTAATGGTCCATAAAATATCTTCGTGAAGGGTATTGTCTTTAAAACTTAGCTGGTTATTTATAATCAGCTCCTTTTTAATAAGTTGTAACCAAACAAAATGTGGCCATTCCCTATATTCAACACAATATTCTATCCACTCTTTACCCGTTAATACCCTACCATAAGGTTGTCTACGTGTTATTCTTTTATTCTCTTGTAAGAATGGATCTTCTGTAAAACTGACTCCATTACCAATTAGCACATCTAATTTCTGTTCAATAGCTTGATCAAGCCACTTTCTTAATGTTCTCGGTTTCAACCAATCGTCACTATCAACAAATAAAATCCACTCTCCTCTCGCATACTTTATGCCATAATTTCTGGCTATTGAAACACCACGATTTTCTTGATTAAAGATCCGTATTCTATTATCTCTTTTTTTATACTCATTAATGACTTCTAAGCTATTATCCGTTGAGCCATCATTAATAATGACAACCTCAAAGTTAATATTTTCTTGCGCAGATATTGAATCTAACAAACAGGCTATATAGTTTTCATTATTAAAAATAGGGATAATGATAGTAATATCAAACTGAAACATCTATGGTCCTTTTAATAAGTTAGTTGTTTTTGATAAGAACATTATTTTCATAGTAAAAATGTGCCTTTTCCCCATTGCGATTCACAGACCATACAATATTTTAAGCATCAGTTACAGATGGAATTAAAATTTTCCTTAAAAAAGTAGATGGTTAAGTGTGATAATGATGAAATGATATATCTGTAATTTACGCATTACCGCTTCTTGTAAAGATAGGAACAGTTATTCAAACCTATTGGAACAGTTTAAATAAATCGGTAAATGTAGCAGATAAAATTAACAGAATATTTTTGATTTACCAAGATTGCTGTAATCTTATATATACAAATACAATTAAATATTTTAAGGCAAAAAACAAATGTAATCAAAAATAAGAAATAGAAGAAATAGAAGAAATAGAATAAAACAATAGAGAAGGGCAAAAAATATTAATTATCTTTACTAGCCATAATAATATAACAGACGTAAAGATTATCATGACCTAATTAGCAAATAATATTAAAATAGATATTATAGTAGATAATACTCTTATTTAACCTATAATCAAATGGCATTTAAAAGGCAATATTATTGCCTTATTTATTAATGAAGAAATATTTAAAACTCATAGACATTCTGGATAACACGCTAAAGGAGACAACTGCACTATAATCCTTTTTCCTGCAACAACTCGTTGTTGGCTTTTCGCCTGTACCGCTCGTTTCCCATCCCAACGTAAACGAGTCCTTAAGAATAGCTCACTATGAGAAAACTGTGGGCTTAAACGCATAGAAAAAGTGAGGGGTAACATGTCCAAGCGATAATACATCTCACCCACTGTCAATACTTTACCTTCAACCACAGTAAGCAACGACACCTCAACGTCTGCCGTTTTAGGCAGAGAAACCGGCATGGTCACATCTCCCTCAATCAACCGTGATGCATCATGCTTGACTACTTCACTGACACAACCAGTAATCAGCAAGCACAACAAGACCAGCCCTATTTTGGTCACGGCTGGCTGATCCTACGTTGTGACAACGGAGTATGCTGCCCATCCAACAAACGCTGCAATGTTGTCTCATGTTCAAGCCCTACGACAAGACCTCTACTTAGCACCACAGAAAGTGGCTCATTAACATTTTGCGGTATGTGTCCCAAAGTAACCTGACGGCCGCAACAAAGACTATTATTTTCATGGGGCACGCTTGTTAAATGAATGGGTAACGAATTTTCAATTTTCATACTCGCATTCCCAAAGATTCGCGCTGTTGAGAGTCAGCCGGAAGTTGAGCCTGCAATAACTCCTGCCAAAACTCAGCATGATCCAACATACTTGATAGGCTTTCTTCAAAGAGAGCCAAATTTAGCCGACTAGCTGACATCTGCCGATAAAGCTGTACCATTAGCGTTGACTCATCAAAACCAAAATGAAGATCAAACTGATACCAATGACGATTAAAACTTGCTAATTGACGGAAAATCCCTTCTCCAACCGCAGTGATATCAGCTACATCTATCTGTAAAACGAGCTGGTCGCGTTCAGGAATTAAGATCAAAGAGAGGTGAAGGTGCTCATCAAAACAGAGAGCGGCCACACCTTCATGATTTAAAGCCAGGTGCGGCAAGCCGAATTTAACAGCAAATTCAGACAAAACTTGGTTGACGATGGCTATCACATCCATCATGGGTTACTCCTGCTAGAGAAGGCAATCAGACCAACTTGAACTACCGAATGGTCAAACAAACGGGTTACTCCCGCAGAAAAGGGGGCCAGTTTACTACCATCATCTTTTGTGCCTCTGTCACTCAAGGGCAATTCTTTTAATAAAAAGGTCACACCAATAAGAGCGCACCTCTCGGTGCACTCAGACTTATTGTCCAACACAGATCTATTCTGCCAGCATTACACCACGCCTGTCGCCGCGCGCCATGCCTGGACATGACTCTGATAAAGCTGCTGTATCAATTGCAAAACCTCTCTCATAAAATTGTTATTCAATGAGATCTGATCTTCACTCTTCTGTTTTTCATGTTGAGAAATAGATGAATCCACTTCATGTTCCTTAGCTTTAGCTTGAGCCAGTCCCTGTTCTACCTGCACCGAATTATTGGACATACTCTCTAAAGATTTCATCACTGAACTTAAGAACTGCTGCTTACTGTTACGACTTTCAAAAACCAAGGTAATAGATTTCAGAGCACTCTTGTCAGCATCTTGTGCTACATTCCATACTCTACCAATTGCTGCCCGATCCGCATCGCTACTCTTACCTAACTGTTGCAACTTAAGATCGATTAATTCGTTACGACCAGCAATATTACCTTCCAACGTCTTCTGCTGCTTAATCGCTTGACTGTTTTTAGAGGAAGAAAAACCACCTATCAGCCCCGAACCAATTGTCATTAAGCCTGAAACCACTGCCATAGCAATCATCAACTTAGCGCCATGTCGCATCTCATCCACTTGTGACTTCTGAGCATCAATGGACGCTTTATTCTCAGTGTCACGCTGCAAAATACCCAGTTCACGCATTCTCTTGGCAATCTCAAACAGCAGCGACATCATATCCAGCGTATTATTTAATTCTTGTCCGACGTTTCCTAAGCGACTGGGATCGAAGCTCTGTTTCGGTACAATCAATTCAACCGTATCCGTGAGCCTAATTTTTTCCGGCTGTTGAACAGCAGCTTCATGTGCTGTCGGTGTCGGCGTGGAGATTTTATCAGTCACAATATCAACACTGTTATTGACACTGCTCACCTGAGAACTATTGATATTATTAATAGCTTCCATCTTCTTATTCCCTAAATTTCCTGTGGTCGGCTGGCAAGGTTATTTATCATGTCTCCCCTAGCATTGAGCATCTGGAAAATCATTTCCATCACATGTTGGAAAGACTCTACCATTTGGGACAACTCCTCTTTGAGCCTGTCCATCACAGCCTGAAATGCGGTCAATTCGCTACGCGAAAGTTGCACATCAGCTTGTCGGTTAGCCGCTTTACTCTGGAAGGCCGCATTGGTAGTTTGAGCGGCGCCATTAGCAAGATCCACTGTCATGTCACTTACCTGTACAACCACTTTCACGCTCCGAGCCGTAGCATTTGCTGCCGTACCTGCGACTTTTGCAGAGAGTTCCGCTGCCTTTATTGCCATCTTAGCAGTCACCTCAGCCACTTTACTGCCCATTTTAGCGCCCATTTTCGCTATCAAACCCGCGGCTGAACCACCGAAACTAACCGCCGCCGCCGCTACAGCCATCGTAACCTCAATCGCCGTTATAACTGGCCCCAGCCATTTCATGGTTTCCTTGCTGATTAAACCCGCTTTAGCCGCTTCTTGTAGTCCTTGAGAGACCACCCCCATTACCCCTCCGGCAATCAGTAAAGCGCCTGCTACCGCACCAACACCGGTGGCAACCATAATTGCTCCGACCACAATTGAAGCAATCGCACTGATCCAACCAAAGATCTTGGAAAATAATCCAGATTTCTGCGCCTCTTTAGCAGAATTTTCAGCTTCTTTAATCTTCTGCTGGTTCTCATCCATTTTCTGCAAGCTTTCCTGACGCGCCCGCTGGATATCTTGGATCTTGAGCTTTGTTTGATTACGCTCGATCTCGCTGGTCAATTTGCCCAATTCAATCTCTATTGCTTCAGATGAAGACAACACGAGAGAGGACAACCGCGAAGTTGTTTCTGTCAGCTTTGCTGTCAGCGCCTTTATCAGCCCTGTAGCCTGCTTGGACTCTTGTATAATCGATTCGAGCTTAACCATTTCTTCTCGCCCAAGGCGAGCATTACTCACCGCCAATGGCGCTGGCAATGATACCCTTCGTGACTTAGCTACATCAGCCGACAAGTTACTTGCCTGGCTAGGCGTAACAAGCTGCTCTCCTTTAGGGGGTGTAGCCACAGAGATATCATCAACCAGTAGACTCCTTTCCGGTTGAGAAACTCGGTAATCATTTGTTATCGGAATCATCTTTCTGAGTCCTTTTTATTGTGATGGCTTCTAACATTGCACTGGAACTGGCAGCTAAAGCAGCCTGTTCCGGCAAAGCGGCCGCAAGTTGTTGAGCCGAGTAGAAGCCACTCTCAGCCCCATCAAGTTCTCCTAATTGCAGGAGACATTCGGCAGCATGAAATGGAAAACGGGGTTCATTAATATCAAGCATCGCTCCGTAGCTATAGCTTTGAATCGCCTGTTCCAGTTGCCCCATTGCCTGACGGCACGCACCCAATCCAAGGAAGAACCGGGAATCATAGTGATCCAACATACACAAAGCCTGGAATATCTTATGTGCATCCTGCCATTTGCCTGACTGATACTGGTTGAACGCTAATGAGTAAAGTTGCTCCAACGTATCACTAGAAATATCCTTCAACATGGCAAAGGTGCCGCCATCATGAAGAAAAGATTCCAGCTCTTGTGCATATTGGTCAGAAGTCGTTGATGTTTCTTGATGCTCCATAATCATTCCTTAAATTGCGCCGAGAATATTGCGCATGATGCTGTCATACTTTTGAATAAAACGGTTTAACGCCTCGATAGCCGCGTTATAACGGGAACTCGCCTCATTTAAACGTGTTGTTTTTTCCTGGACAGTATTGTTTAGCGGATTTACACGATCATTAACCGAAGTAGAGAAATTGGCTAACTTATTATTATCCTTGTCATATTTATATAAATCCTCCAGACCTGTCATAGCGCCACTCTGCTTATTAGAACTTTCTAAAAACTTTTTAATAGAGAGGTTTGGTGATCCCTCGGATATCTTGATTAGCAGTTTATATTCAGCACTTTTCTCAAAAGCAGCCTGATCGCTAAAACCATACCTGGTATGGTCCAACAAATTGAAGGAACCGGAATCGGTAATCTTAAGCTCCCCATTAGCTGCTAATTTCGCATTAATCTCCGATTGAATAACACTGTAAATCTTTAACTCTGCGGTCAATGCAGCCAATTCATCACGCAACTCAAGTCGTTTTTTATCATGACCTAACATAACAGACTCAAATACCCCAATTACATCATCATCAAGACGATCCGGCGTTAAATTAAAATGAACCACAGCCAGAAAATCCCTTAATGTCCAATCAGTTTTTAATGTCGGGCTATTCAAGAAGGATTTAAGATTCTTGATGCCATTCTTTATTTGGCTATCGAAATGACCATCTTTGACAATAGCGTCCGCTGGCAGAAAATAGGCAATCAGTTTTTTCAGGAGATCCTTATTTTTATTTTCAGTGATAACATCAGAACCAGATTTAATCTTGATCCCCTTATTAAGAATAAGCTCAACCAATCCATCAAGCTCCGAAGATCCAGAACCTTTTAATTGAGCTAACGAAACCTTTTCTAGATCTGCCAAGAAAAGCTGTGGGTCATTTTGATATGGCCTAATTTCCACCTTCAAACTCCTTACACAATAATGCCACGCATACGAGGTGGGCGACGGAGACGCTTTCCCTCTTCCAGAGAGGGTGGTTGATTGCTTCGTAAGCGATTAACTTCTGTCAGCAATTCTTGCTCAGCATTCTGAACCAAAGTAACGTCAGTATGACCAAACAGTTCTGTACCCACATTTGGGTTGATGCCAAGAGACTGCCACATCTCCTGCAATAGTTGCAGTCTGTGATCGCTATCCTTAATAGCTGCCTCAGCAGCTTGTAGTACCTTAGCGTTAGGCTTCTCTTGCATCAGTGACTCCTATAATAAAGAGAGATATTGATTCTTCCTGTCAAAGTTAGACTTTTTTTTTGTTGTTTTCTCATTTGATGTAGCGAGATAACACAACTGGCTTCTAACTCGAACCAGCCAGGCGCGACCTCACTCGCACCGGTCCAACGGTGATAAAAGCGGGCCAAACGTTCATCATTAAGGGGAGAATCAACCAAAGTATTAACTTGACCATAAAGCCGGCTACCCGGCCCAAGCACTGCCATCGTTGCTGTTGCCAACAGATAAAGAGGCGCAAATGGATTAGCCAGTCCTCGACGCTGCCGGGTGCGACGTAACATGATGATCCAAACTCGCGGCTTATCATAGCGCCAGGCAATTTCACAATCTTCATACCACACACGCCAACCAAGAGCGATCGCGCTACTTCCCATATAGTGAGGGTGAACCGAATAACCCCGCTCCTCAAACCAAGGCGTAAGTGGATCACGGTTCATAGACACACCCTGCCAAGAGGTTGGATATTGATCTGTTGAGTCAACTCTTGATACGAGAGCACAGGCAAGCCGTGGTGATCACCTTCAATTAACTTACGGACATAGCGACGAATATCCATTGATACGATTAACACTGGTTTATTCTGCATCTGTGTTAAATCGCCCACTGTTTTCTTCATCTGTTCAAGGAAACTTTGTGTCACCGCTGGGTCCAGCGCCAGATAACTACCTGCGCTCGTTTGACGAATACCACTCCGGATCTGCTCCTCTACCTGTTGATCCAACAAATAGGCGGGCAGGATATTGTTACCATTAGCATACTTGTAACAAATGTAACGCTTGAGACTACTGCGAATATATTCCGTTAATTGCACTACATCTTTCTCCTTCTGCCCCCACACCACCATAGCTTCAAGAATCGCGCGTGTATTACGAATGGAGATATCCTCACCGACCAACCGTTGCAATATCTCAGTCATCCGCTGCAATGGAATGATGCGCATGGCCTCCTTGACCAATTCACCATAGCTACCCTCCATCTGTTCCAGAAGATAACGGGTTTCCTGCACGCCAATAAAATCTTCAGCATACTCCCGCAACACATGTGATAAATGCCAGGTGATCACCTGAGACATGGATAAAACCGCCAGCTTAGACTTCACCAAACGTTCCTGATGAGCTTCGGCTACCCACAGGGTTGGCTGATTAGGTAATAGCGGTTCCCCCTCTTCATAAGGAATAGCCAACAATTCCAACTGACTGACCGGTTCCTGCACCAGCAAATGTAATGAACGTAGCCGACCACGAGCAACAGGCACCTCTTGTAGCTGGATCAGGTATTCCCCCTCCTTCATTCCCTCATTAAAGCGTAAGTGGATACCCGGAAATGGTACCCCTAAATCCAAATAGAGGGCGCGTCGTACCCGTATTAATTCATCATTCAGTGAAATAGCTTCCAGTTCAGCCTGTAGTCCCGCGTCCACATCAATAAGCAAAGGAACCGTCATCGCAAATTCCTCTTTCTCACTAAGCTTTCCAGCTTTGGCCTTACTACCGCTTTTGGGTTTAGGTTTGGCTGCCGGAGCGCCTGCTCCTTGGGCTAATAGGCTAGGAAGATCCGTTTCCTGGCTAGCGCTGGCTTGTCTCTGGCGTTGGAACAGCAAATAACCGCCACCTGCCACCACCAGTGCAAGCGTTAAGAAGGTTAATGTAGGGAATCCGGGAATAAGGCCAAATAGCACCAATAAAACACCGCCAATCAGCAGTGCCTTTGGTTGGGCAACAACCTGCTCGCCGATCTCATTACCCAGATCCGAGGCGTCTTCCGACGAAACCCGGGTAACAATGATACCTGCGGTGATAGCAATCAATAGTGCCGGAACCTGAGAGACCATACCATCACCAACGGTCAAAATAGCGTAGAGCTGCAATGCATCAGCCGCCGACATCCCTTTCTGGGTGACGCCTATGGTTATCCCACCCAAAATGTTGACAAAGATGATGAGGAGACTTGCTATCGCATCACCCTTAACAAATTTCATCGCACCATCCATCGAACCAAACATCTGGCTCTCTTTTTCGATAATGCTACGCCTCTCTCTAGCCTCATTGACATCAATAACGCCGGCACGCATATCTCCGTCAATACTCATCTGTTTACCGGGCATGGCATCAAGGGAAAAACGGGCGCTCACCTCAGCTACACGTTCTGAACCTTTGGTTATGACTATAAATTGTACAATGGTGATGATCAGAAAGATCACTATCCCGACAATCAGGTTGCCACCAACAACGAAATCACCGAAGGTATAGACTATCTTACCGGCATCTGCTTGTAGAAGAATCATCCGAGTGGTACTGACGGAAAGCGCCAGACGAAATAGCGTTGTCACCAGTAAGACCGCAGGAAAAGCGGAAAACTGTAAGGGGGAATTGATATAGACCGCCATCATCATGAGCACAACAGAGATGGTCATATTAATAGCGATCAAAATGTCAAGCAGGATAGGCGGAAGCGGCAACACCATCATGAAGACCACGGCTAGCAACAATATTGCCAACATGATGTCCTTACGCTCGCCAATCAACCGCAATAACTCAAACCCACGGCTCATAATTGCGCCCCTTGAGCGAGATAACGTTGATAAGCACTGCGCGCTTCTTCCAGGTTCCCCTCCTGTTGACAGGCGCGGCTAACACAAAGCCAGAGGGCAGCGCTTTGTTCGCCCTGTTCTTGTAAGAGAGAGCAATGTTCTTTTGCTGCGCTTCCCTCTTGCAGTTTAAGTAATGAAACCACCAAGGCGCGACGCCCTTCCTGATGTTCTGGATGCAAAGCCAGTAATGCATCCAATAAAATACGCGCGCGGTCAGGATGACCGTATTGAAGTTGTAGCCAGCCGAGCAGCAACAGGGCGCTCTGCTGTTTAGCACTGAGAGTCATGGTCATACCTTGTGCAACAGGTGCAGAGCCATCTGCAACAACTGTTCATCTTGATTCATTTTTTCCAACAGGGAGACAGCATGCTGTACCCTGACGTCATCATCTTGTTGCAAAATTGTACGCAGACCACTCACAGCCTGACGGAAATCATGTGGGCGCAACAGAGAGTGAAACCCATCTTGCGGGCAAGCAAAAGCCAACAAAGCCTGATCAGCCTTGTTAGCGGGATAAAGACGTGCAGAGTGAGTCTCAACGGATTGACCATCGGGCAATAACGCGTAGCGATCAGGTAAACTAACCCCTATCTCTTCCCGACTGATCGCCGTTAGTTGTTCAATTCCTATGTGGGCGGCAGCGATTTTGCTCACGAAGCGAGCACCTCTCGCTGTACTCTTAACAAAGAGCGAAATGCCTGATGCAGCAAAGGCAAGGTTATATCTCGTTCGTCTAGTGTCACAAACAATAACAGGCGATCTTCCCCCAACCAGCCACAACGCAAGGGCAGTTCTGGCCCCTGACCACTGAAAGTGAGTAACATCGCCTTAACCATGACCTCTTTTCCCTGATGCCAGGGAATTTCTCTGGCCAGCCAAAGTGTTAATGCGCCACCATAGCGCTCAATTTGTAACGTACCAGAATACTCAAAATCGATTTGGATCAAGGGGCTAGAAACATCAGACATCTCCATACCCAAATCCTGACAAAACTGGAGTAACTGTGGCTCTATCCAGTTCATGATGCTCCCTCTCCCGACCACAATTCGTCTTCTTCTCTCTCAATCGCTGTATCCAGCGCCAGTTGACAAGCATTAAGCAAATTTTGACGCTGTTCTTCATCACTGAACACTTCTACCGGAATCAAGCGAATCAATCGCTTCAACTCCCGATAGAAATGAATTTGAGTTTGGCTATCCTGCAATCCCAAAGCATGACCGAGCATTTCAATATCCCGCACATTGGCCCAACGTTTCTCAACCAGAGAAACGACATCCCCCATAAGGTCAGAAGGCCCGTATGCCATGACTTTCCCCCTCTATCACGCTTTTCCATAACTGCTCAACCTGAACCGATAAGCTGTTAAGCAAACGGAGTTTATGCATGTCACTCATTACACGTTCCAGCTTAATCGGATCAAGTTGCCGCTGTTGGCTGTCTAGATCAGCGCTCAACGCTTTCATGATGAATCCTGTCACTTCCATCAGGGAGCTACTCTTGAAATTGGCTTGAATATCCCGCCAGGTAGCCGACAGCCCTTGATAATCCATCACTGCATCACGATAGATGTTGCGCAACGCTTGCAAGTTGCCAACCCCATTTCTCGCTGCTGTCGTGGCATCAGGCGTAATGCGAGCTCCCAACTCGATAGCAATCCCTTGCTCTTGCGCTAAACGTGACAACTCCTGATCAATCAATGTCAATATGGCATGTGCCTCCGGCCTGCCAGCCAGCGCGTCACGGGCCTGACTCAGCGCATAAAATTGCTCACTCACCTCGCCAGAGAAACTTTCCAGATAAGCCTGTAACTGAGCAATATTAGTCAGTTGAGCGCTATTTAAGTGAGAGATCAATGCCTTGACCTTTTGTTGACGCTCCAAATCCGGTACCTTCTGCAAATATTCGCCCACCAGCGCCTCAATTTCTCGTACCCTGGCATGCCCATCGCTAACTTTACGCTTGGAGAGCGGCATATCTTTGCGCTCCGAAAATGCAAAGGTCAGCTCTTCAGCCGCATCAGCAAAAGATTGGGATGCCGATACCAACACGACTTTCTCTCCCTGAAACTGACCAACCTTAGCCTGCTCCTGTTGTGCGGTAACCCCGGTACCCGGTTCTGATAAAGTTATCGAATGAAGATGATTCTGGATAATATCCATAGCCTACCTTGTCATATCAGAGTTAATAATGAACAAATTATAAAGATACCGTCCCAGCGCCTATGCCAAAATCAGTCGTGAATTTTTAGCAAAATCCGTCGTAATCCAAGGCAGAGTCCCATTGGTCTGGTGTAAAGCGCATCAAGCATGAACAATACGCCGTGAATAAGATCAGGAAATCTCACCGATAAAGCAGGGAACGTCCAGGCAAACTCCAACCATTTTCTAAAAACTCCCGACTCAGGTTGCAATCCCTCCCCCTCTCCCTTCTTTATAGTATTTGCAGCAGAGGTTATATAAACGATCATGAAGCTTTCCCTTGACCATATTCCCGGCCAAATGCGCCACGCCATTAATGAATGCCGGCTAATTCAGATTCGCGGCAGGGTTACACAGGTCACGGGTACACTACTTAAAGCCGTCATTCCTGGTGTACGGATAGGTGAACTTTGTCACTTACGTAATCCTGACAACACGCTGTCGCTTTTAGCGGAGGTGATTGGATTCCAACAACATCAAGCGCTGTTGACGCCACTTGGTGAAATGTTTGGTATCTCTTCAAATACCGAAGTCAGTCCAACCGGAGCCATGCACCAAGTTGGTGTAGGTGATTACCTGTTAGGACAAGTCCTTGATGGGCTAGGTAATCCGTTTGCCGGCGGCCAATTGCCGGAACCACAAGCTTGGTATCCCGTTTATCGAGATGCCCCGGCTCCTATGAGCCGTAAACGGATTGAACACCCGCTTTCACTCGGTGTACGCGCTATTGATGGCTTACTCACATGCGGTGAAGGCCAACGTATGGGGATTTTTGCCGCGGCGGGCGGCGGAAAAAGTACATTGCTATCTACGTTGATTCGTAGCGCCGAAGTTGATGTTACCGTGCTGGCGCTCATTGGTGAACGTGGCCGTGAAGTACGGGAATTCATCGAATCAGATCTCGGTGAAGAGGGACTAAAACGTTCAGTGTTGGTGGTCGCGACCTCAGATCGCCCGGCAATGGAGCGAGCTAAAGCAGGGTTTGTCGCTACGTCAATCGCTGAATATTTTCGTGATCAAGGCAAACGTGTACTGCTATTGATGGATTCTGTGACCCGTTTCGCCCGAGCGCAACGAGAAATAGGTTTAGCTGCCGGTGAACCACCAACCCGGCGTGGTTATCCTCCGTCAGTGTTCGCGGCTTTGCCACGATTAATGGAACGCGCGGGTCAATCCGACAAAGGTTCGATTACCGCCCTCTATACCGTATTGGTGGAAGGCGATGACATGACAGAACCCGTAGCAGATGAAACTCGATCTATCCTTGATGGTCACATTATTTTGTCACGCAAGCTGGCGGCGGCTAATCACTATCCCGCTATCGATGTACTACGTTCCGCCAGCAGGGTAATGAATCAAATTATTACTTCTGAACATCAGGCTCAAGCTGGCCTGTTACGCAACTGGTTAGCTAAATATGAAGAAGTGGAACTTTTGTTGCAGATTGGAGAGTATCAAAAGGGGCAAGATCTCGTTGCTGACAATGCCATTGCGCGTATTGACGCAATACGTAGCTGGTTACGCCAAGGCACTCATGAGCCAAGTGATTTACCGCAAACTTTAGCGCTATTACAGCAGATAACAAAATAATGATTAGCCGTTTACAACGCATAAAAGCTTTACGAGTCGAACGTGCTGAAAAACATTTTTCTCTGCAACAAATGAAACTGCAAACAGCCCGTCAAAACCATCAACAGGCTTTGCAAACCCTGCAAGATTACGGTCAATGGCGAATAGAAGAGGAACAGCGGCTTTTTGCACTGTGTCAGGGCAAGCCTATTGACCGTAAAGGTCTTGAACGCTGGCAACAACAAGTTGCCCTGTTGCGCGAAAATGAAGCGCAATTGGAAAAGCAAGCGGCTGAAATGAAAGAAAAAGTAGAGCTGGAACTCCGTCAATTACAAGAGTGTCAGCGTGTATTGCACCACGCACGCCAGCAGCAAGAAAAATTTAATGAATTGGGTCGTCAGCAACAAGAGGCGATCCGTGCCCAAGGTGAATACCAGGAAGAGCTGGAACAAGAAGAGTTCCATCGCCAAGAAAGAGTGTAAAACAGAAGAGTATGAACCCACTGACAGCTATCGGCAAAGGTGTCTCCTCCCTCCCAACGTCGTCTCCCACAGAGGCAGACGCAGATTTGCAACGCCGTTTCGAGCAAGCTATCACCTCTCATGCCGTCAACACGCGCCAGTCAACCACACGGCGGACAGAACAACCGTTAACTAACACGGCAGCAACGTTAACTAACACAACAACGTTAACTAACACAATAAATAGTAAAACAGCGGATCGGCATGCTACACATGACTCAGATGAGGAGCTTCCACTATTCGATTCTCCCCAACCGGTAATTGATGATCCGCGCAAGCAAGCCTTACCATTGACAGTCCATGACATGCCTGCGCCACCTCAAAATCAGAAAAAAAATTTATCGACCTCTGTTCATCGCCTTAGTGAGATCGCTAGCGAGATACAAGAGTCTCTGTCAGCACCTGGAATCCCAATGCATCGGCCAAACCTGAACGTCTTGTCTGATTCCGGCCTGAAACCGGTTGATATCACTGTGACTGGCCATCCTGACTCAACAATGACGCCTGTACAGCAAGACGCAAACGATGAACTGGCATATCATGCAGTGATGCAGACAGCACCTGGCCGATCCCCATCACAGCCAGACACACAACGCGGTACCACTCCTCACCAACAAACAGATCCGACTTTACCTATACCTGCTCGCTATACCAACGAAAGCAACATCACGGAAAAAAAAGCGTTGGATGAAGTCGAGACCTACCATTTGTTGGCATCAAAGCCAAAAGAATTTGACTCTCAATCCTCTTACTCCGGCGGATCAGATGGGAAAACCCCTTTCTTCCCACAAACACCACTCCTGCCAGGGGAACGCATCCTCGCCACGATGCAAGCAACTTCAACCATATCTCCCCTTTTGGAAGCATTGATCGACAAACTGAGTGTGGAGATCAGTATCGAACTCACACAGCAACCGCGTCCGGCAACATTACATTTAACACTTCCTAGCCTGGGGGCACTTGAGATCCAACTCACTAATGAGCACGGCAAACTTCAAATCGAGATTTTAGCGAATCCCGCAGCTCAACAACTCCTGAAACAGGCACGCTTTGAACTGATTGAACGTTTACAACTTCTTTACCCAACACAAACGGTTGAACTCTCCCTTCCGCCTCAAACGGATAGTGAACACGGATCACGTCAACGTCGCAGCGTATATGAAGAATGGAAAAAAGATGCATGAATGACCTAACCCTATCCAAAGTTTCATTAGAAGAATTAACGCTGCATCAGACCCTGAATCGCCACCAGCAACAATTTAGTTGGGATAATAGCCATCTCTCTCTGGATGTGGCCTCCCCTCCCCAAACGTTGGACAGGGTATTGATCGCCCATTGGCAAGGACAAACTTTTTCCTTTTACTGCCATGCAGCCGAGCTAGCATTGTGGCTTGCTCCTGATCTACAACAAGCGAATCTCACCTCGCTCCCTCAAGATCTGCTGCTGGCACTGCTGGAATATCAGAGCAAAGTGCTATCCACTCTGTCATGGTCAGCACTGCGTACCACGTCGGAACGCCCTTTGTCAGCTTGTTTACAATTACGCCTTGAACGGCCGGGGGCCACATTGCCGCTCTGGTTACCAGAGCCATCCCCTTTAATTGCTATATTGCCAGAACGTCAACCTGGCGAGTGCCTGTCTATTCCATTACGACTTTCTCTGCAATGGGGAGCAATAACCCTGACTTTAGATGCGTTTCGCACCCTGGAATCAGGGGATGTGCTGCTACTGCCCCCACAGCAACAACCAGATGCCCCTTTATTAGCGTATCTGGAAGGACGCCCTTGGGCTTACTTTAAATCCCATGACCATAAACTGGAGTTAATCACTATGCACACCCCCTCCTCTGACAATTCTGACGACACTCTGCCAGTAACGGACTTAAACGACCTGGAGGTTCATGTCAGTTTCGAAGTGGGTCGTCAGACCTTGGATCTACAGACACTCACCAGCCTGCAACCCGGTTCATTACTCGATCTTGGCGTTCCCTCAGACGGTGTAGTACGTATTCTTGTCAATCAGAAATGCCTGGGTTCAGGGCGGTTGGTCGATATTGAGGGGCGTCTGGGAGTAAGAGTCGAACATCTCTCCGTGGAGAAACAATCATGATCCAGCTACCGAACGAATTGGATCTCATCATCGGTCTGGCTTTACTGGCTCTGCTTCCCTTTATCGCGGTAATGGCAACCTCTTTTCTCAAACTGGCCGTGGTATTTTCCTTATTGCGTAACGCGTTGGGCGTACAGCAGATCCCACCCAACATGGCTATGTACGGATTAGCCATTATCCTCACTATCTATGTGATGGCTCCGGTGGGTTTCGCCACTCAAGATTACCTGCGTCAAAATGAAGTTTCATTCAGCAACTCACAATCAGTAGAGAAATTTGTGGAAGAGGGCCTGACACCTTACCGAAACTTTCTTAAACAGCATATCAAGCCCAGTGAACGCACTTTTTTTATCGACAGTACCCGACAAATTTGGCCAAGCCAGTACGCAGATCGGCTAGAACCAGACAGCTTGTTGATACTGTTACCCTCCTTTACAGTCAGTGAATTAACCCGAGCTTTTGAAATCGGGTTTCTGCTTTATCTGCCGTTTATTGCAATCGATCTCATTATTTCTAACATTCTGCTCGCAATGGGAATGATGATGGTTTCTCCAATGACTATCTCTCTTCCTTTCAAGTTACTGTTATTTGTCCTGCTTGATGGCTGGACACGCCTGACACACGGCCTTGTTATCAGTTACGGAGATTGAATATGAGTAATGCTGATATTTTGCATTTCACCAGCCAATCGCTCTGGTTAGTGTTAATCCTTTCCCTGCCTCCGGTACTCATGGCTGCGGCAGTGGGAACATTAGTCTCGCTAATCCAAGCACTCACCCAAATACAAGAACAAACATTGGGTTTTGTTATTAAATTAATCGCGGTCGTTATCACCTTGTTCGCGACAGCTACCTGGCTTGGCAACGAACTTTATAGCTTTGCCAACATGACCTTTCTTAAGGTGCCGCTGATCAAATGACCTTACCAGAGCTCCAGCAGCAAATGCTGGCTTATACCCTGCTATTACCGCGCATCATGAGCTGCTTTGTGATATTCCCTGTGCTCAGCAAACAGATGCTAGGTGGTGGGTTAATCCGCAACGGCGTGGCTTGTTCACTGGCCCTCTATGCTTACCCAACTGTAGCCGGCAACCCACTGCCCACATTAGGTAGCCTGGAGTTGACGCTGTTGCTCGGTAAAGAAGTCCTGCTTGGTTTGCTCATTGGCTTTATCGCTTCTATTCCATTTTGGGCGATGGAAGCCACCGGTTTTATTATAGATAACCAACGGGGAGCAACAATGGCGTCAGTGCTTAACCCTTCCTTGGGAAGTCAAACTTCACCCACAGGTCTGTTATTAACTCAAACGCTAATCACACTTTTTTTCTCCGGCGGCGCTTTTCTTAGCCTGCTTGGCGCTCTCTTTCAGAGCTATAACAGTTGGCCGGTAACGCAGTTCTTCCCCAACATTACCAACCAATGGCTCCATTTTTTCTATGGTCAGTTTAGTTATCTGCTGCAACTCTGCGCCCTGATGGCCGCCCCTTTGTTAATTGCCATGTTTCTGGCTGAGTTCGGGTTAGCACTGATTAGCCGCTTCGCTCCTTCTCTTAACGTTTTCGTGTTGGCAATGCCAATCAAAAGCGCAATTGCCAGCCTGCTACTGGTTATCTATATCCAGTTATTGATGCATCACGCCTATGACAAGGTGCTGTTAATTCTCTCCCCGGTACGCATGTTAATCCCTATTCTGGAGGCGCCATGAGTGGAGAAAAGACTGAAAAGCCTACCCCCAAGAAACTCCGGGATGCCCGGAAGAAAGGCCAGGTAACTAAAAGTAACGAAGTCGTCTCTACCTCCTTAATCTTGGGGCTAATCGGCATGATGATGGTCATGTCTGAATACTACTTGGAGCATCTGAGTAAACTGATGCTAATCCCGGCTAATCTGCTAGATAAACCCTTTCCCCAAGCCTTAAACCATGTGGTTGAAAACTTGATGCAGGAGCTGGTCTACCTCTGCTTGCCAATTCTGAGCGTTTCCGCTTTGCTATCGCTGGCTTCACACTTCGCCCAATACGGTTTTCTACTGAGTGGACATTCCATCAAACCTGATATTAAAAAGATCAATCCTGTTGAAGGCGCTAAAAGAATCTTCTCTATCAAGAGTCTGGTGGAATTCATCAAATCGATACTTAAAGTGGGGTTGCTCTGTACCTTAGTCTGGGTGACTTTGGCAGGCAACCTACAAGCGTTACTCTACCTACCAGAGTGTGGGGAGAAATGCATTACCCCTGTACTGGGAATGATGTTAACCCAGTTAATGACCGTGTGTGGCATTGGATTTATCGTGATCTCTATCGCTGATTATGCTTTCGAACACTACCAACATATTAAGCAGCTTAGAATGAGCAAAGACGAGATCAAACGGGAATACAAAGAGAGTGAAGGCAGCCCAGAGATCAAAAGTAAGCGACGTCAATTTCATCAAGAATTACAGTCGAGCAATATGCGTGCCAGCGTCAAGAACTCATCAGTGATCGTCGCCAACCCAACTCACATTGCGGTGGGTATCCGTTACAAGAAAGGGGAAACACCATTACCCCTTATCACGCTCAAGTTCACCGATGCTCAGGCCCTACAAGTTCGACGTATTGCCGAAGAGGAAGGTATTCCGGTGTTACAACGTATTCCTCTGGCACGGGCGCTTTATCAGGATGGCTTAATCGACCACTATATTCCTGCCGATCTCATCCAAGCTACCGCAGAAGTTTTACGCTGGCTAGAACAGTGGCAAGATCGTGCTCCTGAGTCGTAACCTGTTCCCAAATAGCGTTTTTTAACAGCGAAACTACATATATGACTGAGCATTGGCATTCAAAACACCTCGCCAATGCTCAATATAAACGAAATATAATTCAGATTCGTTTCTTAATTATTACGATTAAATTACATAATAACAACAAATTTAATATAAATAAAAATTACTGCTAATAAACCAACATTTCTTAAACAATATTATAATAAACAATCCAATTCAGTTCGGTTGATTTTACCTTTTTATCGATTGATCAAATCGTTGAAACCAGATTGAATTTATTATTAAGTAATTTATATTACATATAGCCATTTGGATTTCACTTTGCGCTGACTTCTATACCTGTTAATCCGTTAATATTACTCTAGTCATTACAATTATTAACGTATTCTGAACCATTAATACATTGCCTGAATAAAAGGAGATAACTATCAATATCAGTCAGGAAAAAAGGCCCAGTTTATGATTAAAAGTGCGAAATCTATCGGCAATGGTTATCGTATAAAAATTTGATCGCTTTTTACTCTTCGTTTATAAAACGTGAGAATAATTCGGTATTCGGGCCAAGGAACATAAATAGGCCCACTAGCAAAAATCATTTTAATTAAAAGGTGCTATAGTTAACCATCAGGTTAAATACATAAACTATTCTTTCTGTCTATTTCAGGCAGCGAAAACGAAGAAAATATCTATTAATAATAATAATGTGATTTGTATTTTTAAGACATACACCAACAGATCCAGGACAATAGAATGAACGGCATCACAACATCAGGGAAGGGAATGGATATCTCGCTATTCCAACGTAGCATGCCTGCCTTTAACGTTATAGAACATCCTCAGGAAGGGATATATATCCTACTCGAAGGTGAAATGACATGGCAGGATAGTACCAATACCTACGATATCTCCCACAACGAACTGCTTTTTGTTCGTCGTGGCAGTTATGCAGCAAAAACGCGTAGTGATACCTGTAAGCTACTCTGGTTGCCTCTGAGCACCGCTTTTCTCCACGGTTTTTTGCAACGTTTTGGCACTCTGCTCAGTGAGGTCGAGCGGCACAATATGCCAACACCCGAATTAATTGCATTTACCTCATCGCCTCTGTTATCTCAAAGTATAAATGGGCTGGTCGATTTACTGGCTCATGATTACCCCACAGCGTTGGGTCAACTCAGAACAGAAGAGTTGCTATTGTTATTAGCATTTGGAGAACAAGGCACTTTGCTCATGTCAGTATTACGACAATTGAGCAACCGCCAAGTGGAACGTTTGCAGAGTTTTATGGAAAACCACTACCTTAAGGAGTGGAAACTCAGTGAATTCGCTAAAGAATTTGGTATGGGATTAACCACTTTCAAAGAGTTGTTCCGTTCGGTATACGGAATATCACCACGCGCCTGGATCAGTGAACGCCGCATTCTTTATGCACACCAACTACTACTCAACAGTGAGATGAGTATTGTTGATATCTCAATGGAAGCTGGATTCTCCAGCCAATCTTACTTTACTCAAAGCTATCGAAGACGCTTTGATTGCACCCCCAGTCGGGCCAGGTATGGCAAAGAGTAACGATTGGCTAAAATAATCTGACGTTTTTTACAAGTTAACCATTGGCCTGACAGATAAAATAAGGCCATTCCTAATTTAATCGACAAGAGTGACTAGCAGCAAGATGAGCATAGCATGAGCCAGCAAGACCATAATCAGACTCGAACCAGCATGTTTCTCGGCCGCAAGATCTCTGTCATGCAGTCGGGAATTCCACGCCGGGATCAGTTACTCGGAAAATCATCGGCTATTCAGTATCAAAATAGCGACATTATTAATAGCCAACAGTTTATTTTATTACAACGCTTGCTACCCAGACATCTGCTGGAAAGCTTGATGAAGTCCGTCTGGTTTCGTAGACGGTTAAATTGTGGACAAGCTTTGCGGCGTGATGATCTACAACAGCTCATCAGAGCGGCGGCAGAACCGGAATGTGACTGGAATAAGGTATTGGGCGACCGCATAAACCTGGCTGACAGGCATCTTTTACAGCACTGGGTATTACACCCGCTATTTAACTGGTGGCTCCGTTTGTTGGAGCCAGAGATAGATTTCTGGTTCACTGAATTTGAGCAGTTACAGATCCAAGAACGGCAATTGCGGGCTAAAGCGCATTTTTGGCAGCAGGTGGAAAGTGTCCCATCTCAATGCCGTAAACAACATCATCAAGAGGTTATATCTTTGCAAACAGCGCTTAATCAACGCAAACAACTATTAGAAAAATTGCTGTTGACAACGGAAACCCAAGCTCGCGAAGCATGGCCCAACTGGTTTACCGGGCTGGATGCGCTCCAAGCTGGCGGCGACCTGACCGCTTTTACACCGGTTCCCGAAGCACTGTCATCCTGTTGGACGTGGTTAACCGCTTTAGAGCATGACAACGAGTCGGCCATTCACTTACAAAAATGGCTTTGTGCCCGTGTTCTGTGTCTGCCACAGGACAGTTTTTATTGGCAATCGACGACGACCTAATTATTAGAGGAAACATGCAAACTCTACTCAATCATTTGGCCAGTCGCTTGGGCCAGAAGCCTTTCGTTTCCGATAGACAAGGGCATTACCATTTGCACATTGATAACTACAACCTGTTCCTTCGCCAACAGGGAACTGAACTTGTGTTATCCAGCCCGTTAAGCTGGCGCCATAACCCAAAAGATCCGTCAGGCGCAGAGTTACTGAAAACACTATTGCAGCAGGTCACACGTTGGGGACGCCATGCTCCCCACGCACTGACCTTAGATGAATCAGAGAATCTTATTCTGGAGGCACGCCTTGACCTTGATAGTTTGGATGCTCAAATACTGGAACAGATGCTAACCATGCACGTCGATCTACTGGAACAAGTTATGGCTTTATTGTCAGAAACCCAATCCTCCCCCCAATGGAAACAGGTAATATGGCAACCATGAAACAGTTCCAACGGTTATGCCGTTCCCTACTGTTGTCGTTAAGCATCAGCGGCGTGATGATTCCCTCTGCTTATAGCCAAGATCTGGATTGGTTTCCTACGCCTTATAGCTATTTGGCAAAAGGAGAAAGCTTGCGGGATGTACTGGTTGATTTCGGCGCTAACTATGAAGCCTCAGTGGTTGTCAGTGACAAAGTGACCGATCAAGTTAACGGCCATTTTGAGCAGAACACTCCTCAGGAATTCCTGCAACATTTATCCTCTCTCTATAATCTGGTCTGGTATTACGACGGGAGTGTGCTGTATGTATTCAAAAACAGCGAAATACAATCGCGCCTGCTTAAGCTTGAACAAACCAACGCAACGGAACTACAGCAGGCCCTAAAACGTTCAGGCATTTGGGAACCACGCTTTGGCTGGCGTCCTGATCCAAGCAATCAACTGGTTTACATATCAGGCCCTCCCCGTTATCTCGAACTGGTTGATCAAACCGCATCTGCGCTGGAACAGCAATCATTGCTGCGTAGCGAAAAAACCGGCGCCTTGACGGTGGAAATTTTCCCGCTTAAATACGCCTCGGTAGTCGATCGCAAGATTCAATATCGTGATACCAGCATTGAAGCACCTGGCGTAGCTACCATTCTCTCTCGTTTGCTCAGTGATACCAATGTGACCACTGTTACTGGTGAAGCGTCTTCTTCTACGGGAGGAAGCTACTCAAGCCGTGCGGTTGTACAGGCAGAACCCTCCCTCAATGCCATCATTGTACGGGATAACCCGGAAAGGATGCCCATGTATGCCCACTTGATCAACGTATTGGACAAACCCTCTGCCCGGATTGAAGTTGCCCTTTCCATTGTCGACATCGACGCAAACAACCTTTCAGAATTGGGGGTTGACTGGCAAGTCGGCATCAACACCGGGCCTCGTCACATTATCGATATCACCACTTCCGCCGGGGGAAAAAATGAGGTCAAAGAAAAAGGGGAAAGCCTCGGTTCAGCCGCATTAGGTAGTCTGGTCGATCGCCGTGGTCTGGATTACCTGCTCGCCAAAATAACCTTACTAGAGAGTAAAGGAAGCGCTCAGGTGATTTCCCGCCCAACGCTTTTAACGCAGGAGAATACACAAGCGGTCATTGACAACAATGAAACCTACTACGTGAAAGTGAATGGTGAACGGGTTGCGGAACTTAAAAGCCTGACCTATGGCACTATGCTACGCATGATCCCCAGAGTCATCCAAGTAGGAGATTCTGCTGAAATCAGTTTAGATCTGCATATTGAGGATGGTAACCAGAAACCTAATAGTTCAGGTCGGGATGGTATCCCAACTATCAGCCGAACCGTTGTCGATACCGTTGCCAGAGTTGGACATGGGCAAAGTCTGCTGATCGGCGGCATCTACCGCGACGAAATGAGTCAAATAACACGTAAAGTGCCATTTTTAGGCGATATCCCCTATTTGGGTGTCTTGTTTCGCAATACCAGTGAACAAGTTCGGCGATCAGTACGGCTATTCATTATTGAACCACGTCTGATTGATAGTGGGATAGCCCATTATCTGGCTCTTGGCAACGGACAAGATCTACGCCCAAGATTACTGGCAACACAAGATATCTCTAATCATAGCTTATCGTTGAGTAAAGCTCTGGGGAGTGCGCAATGCCAGCCACTATCCTCGGCCCGTCAAGTACAAGAAACGCTACGGCAAGCAGGTAAAAGCTCATTTTTAGACTCATGCCGAATGGGTAAAACTTACGGATGGCGAGTCATTGAGCAACAATGTTCACTGAAAGAAACCTGGTGTGTTCGTGTGCAAAATAAGGCGAACAGATGAGTTGGAAAATTCGCTTTTACCGCGGACTGAATAAAAGTATTGAGGTCAATTTAGCTGAAGGGCGTTTAGCCATCGGCTCAGACCCCCTACAGGCAGATATCGTTCTGGTGGATGAAGATGTTGCCCCAGTGCACTTGATCTTAGAAGTCGAACCGGACTCAATTCGCCTGTTGGAATGGGCCGGTGAAACCGCGCCAAGTCAGAATGGCGAACCGCTATCACCGGGAGCGACATTGCAAGCGTTAGCCCGTCAGGAGGCAGGCCCATTATTGTGGGCTTTTTGTGACCAACAACATACATTCCCAAACCAACTCGCTGAACCGGCGGTCACACCACGCCAGCACCCTGTCCGCCAAAATCGCAGCCGGGTAGCTGGTGGAATGTTGATACTGTGCTTGGTACTGGCACTTGGTCTCTTGATGCTGCTTGGACATGAAGGATGGCAAAGAAGCAATATGTCCAACGGTATGGCCGAGCAAGAGCTACGCCGTTTTCTCAATGGCGATTCAGCCTATCGTCATGTAAGTGTACAAATGATGCCCAATAACGAGCCGCTATTGCTCAAAGGTTATGTAAACCTCAATCAACAACGGCTGGCGCTGCAACAGTATCTTGATACTCACTCTCTCAGTTATCGGCTGGAATTACGCACTATGGAAGAATTGCGTCAAGGGGTGGATTTCATTTTACAAAAACTAGGCTATGCCCAGCTCCAAAGCAACAATGGCAAACAACCGGGCTGGGTTCGCCTTATGGGCGAAGTCACTGATACCAGCCAGCAATGGAACGATATCGAATCACTGCTCAAACGTGATGTTCCGGGCTTACTAGGCATAGAAAACCAAACGAAGTTCACGGGCAATCATATCAAGCGACTAGATATGCTGTTAGCTAAACATGATTTACCCAACACGCTGACCTACAAAGATAAAAATGATCGTATCGAGTTCACAGGTCAACTGGATGAACACCAAGCTCACAATTTCCAACGCTTACAGCAAGTATTTAAACAAGAGTTCGGCAACCGGCCAGCATTGGTATTACTGAATAATAAGCAGCTCACCCGCAATGATGAGCTCAATTTCGATGTCCGGGCAGTGTCCCTCGGGCGTATACCCTATGTGGTACTCAAAAACAACCTGCGTTACCCCGTCGGAGCAACAACAGAAAACGGTTTAAGAATCGAGGCCATCCGCCAAGATGCGATTGTTATTACCAAGGGCGAGCAGCAATTTATTATCAAACTCAACAGGAGCCCGGTTTTATGATGACATCCCTGGAGGCACGACTGTTTGGCGCCGATCCCACTTATGTCAACGAAATGCAACTCCGCCTCTCTCAGGCGCTGAACGATATCAAACAACGCCTGAGACGTGGCGGTTCGGTACAAGAATACCAACAATGGCAACTGGAGGCTGATGCCATCCAAGCCGCAATCACAATACTTAACACAACAGAAGGAGACCATCATGGCCCAAATTTTTACTTCCGCAACAACAGTTAATACCCTCGATAAGGTTGCTGACCAGTTGAAGACGCAAGCTAACACAGCCAACAAAGACGTTGATGAAGCAATCACCGCCCTCAACGACGGTGCTGACAACCCCGCTTTGCTAGCCGATTTACAGCACAAAATCAACAAGTGGTCAGTCATCTACAACATTAACTCCACTGTCACCCGGTCCATGAAAGACCTGATGCAGGGTATATTACAGAAGATCTAATCATGACACGTTCACTCAAAGGGCTACTGGCAGATATCGCTCTGGTTGGAAGCGGCCATCACTGCCATGACGAAGCTAATATTATTGCTGACTGGCTGATGTCAAACGAGGAAGGGCAAGAAGCAGCAAACCTGATTCGGCTCTCTTCTTTGACGAACCAAGGCAAATATCAACAGGCTCTGGATTTTGGACGGGATCTTCCCTGGCCTAGTCTGGAACCTTGGTTAGCGTTGTGCGAATGGCGCCTGGGACTGTCATCAGCTCTGGAGAAAAGACTGACGCGAATGGCTGGCAGTGATGATCCACAATTGCTCTCCTTCGTTGACGGCATGCGGGAACAGCTAGCTCATGGATAGGATTGAAGGGCCATCCCATAACAGCGTGTCGCAACCAACGGTACAGCCTTCAGTCAGCTCCAGGCATCAACTCAGCTTTGAGCAAGCACTGGAAACCACACCGGATCAGCAAATGCTGAAAGAGCGCCAACAACGCTGGCTACAGGGAGAATCGCTGGAAAACGTTTTAGGCGATTTTGATCCAGCAACACAGCGCCAAGTGACATGGCAGTGGTATCAGACTTCAACATCTGATAAACAGCCCGCCCAACGTGCTCAGTTAGAAGACAAGCTGATCGCTCCGGTACAAGAGCGGCTATGGTCGCAGTTTGGCGGCCTGACATTGCCCGTCAATCCGCCGCTGGATATGCCAGAACTGAGAGCGATTGTTCGTGAATTCGCCCCCACAGGTCGACAACAAGAGACGGTGCTTCTCAAGATACTCGGCAAGATTGGGACTATTCCGGGCAATGAGTACCTGAGTGACCTTATCCGGCAAGAGTTGAAAACACTGATCCCCCGTAACGGTATGGTGGATAACCTGATACGAAACTCACACAAACTCGATTTGGAAGAATAATGGACCAACCACAACTCAGTGAAACAGGGATAGACAACCTAAATAAACTCAACCTACCTCAAATTTGGAGGAACAATGGATCTACCACAGATAAGTGAGACACTGCTCACCAGCCTGGATGAACTCAACGCACCTCAGGCCAGTGCCGAAAATATTGCGAGTTTTGAACACGCTATGTCCAATCAAGATCAGGGGATTGAAAACAATCTGATTAGTGAATTGGGTCAGCTCAGACAACAATTCACTCAGGCCAAACAGGAGCTGGAAGCGCAACTAGCCGTGCCCGGTAGCGACCCTAACAGCCTGATGCAAATGCAGTGGTCTCTGATGCGAATCACCCTGCAAGAAGAGCTAATTGCCAAAACGGTAGGACGGCTCAATCAAAACATTGAAACCTTAATGAAAGCCCAGTGAGGAGCTGTGAAGAAACCCTATATAATCTGCGTTATGCTCGCTGTCCTGATGCTAACTGGCTGTAAAATCGAACTCTACACCGGCGTCAGCCAAAAAGAAGGCAACGAAATGTTAGCCTTGCTCAGGGAAGCGGGCATTTCCTCTGATAAGCAACCAGACAAAGATGGCAATATCAAGCTGTTAGTCGAAGAGTCCGATGTGGCGCAAGCGGTTGAAGTGCTCAAACGTAAAGGATATCCACGGGAGAGCTTCTCTTCGTTACAAGATGTCTTCCCCAAAGACGGCCTTATCTCCTCGCCAATAGAAGAGCGGGCGCGGCTTAACTTTGCCAAAGCGCAGGAGATCGCCCGAACACTTTCCGAGATCGACGGTGTGCTGGTAGCTCGGGTACATGTTGTTTTACCCGAGGAGCAAGACCGATTGGGCAAAAAACTATCGCCAGCCTCTTCCTCGGTGTTTATCAAACACGCGGCGGACGTGCAACTCGACACTTACATTCCTCAAATTAAGCAACTGGTTAATAACAGCATTGAAGGGTTGAGTTATGATCGGATCAGCGTCGTATTAGTGCCCGCAGCGGGCGTGCGTCAAGTACCGCTGGCGCCACGCTACTCCACTCTGTTCTCTATCCAAGTGACTGAAGAATCACAAGGGCGTCTGATTGGGCTGTTTGTACTATTATTAGCCTTGTTATTTGTCAGTAATCTGGCGCAATTCCTGTGGCATCGAAGCAGGATGCAATAAATGGCAACAATATTAACGCCCTATCAGTTTCGATTTTGCCCTGCCAGCTATATTCATTCTGACCACCTACCATCAGAATGGCTTGCAGTCTTATCTTCCCTGCCTGAGTGGAGAAACTCTCCCAGACTAAATGGGCTACTGCTAACCCAATTTGATCTGAATGTGGATTATGAATTACCAACCGGGTTGGGAAATCTCGCCCTGTTAGAACAATCGTGCTTAGAACAACTTCTTACCTGGCTAGGAGCCTTACTGCACGGGCAAGCTATCCGCCATTGCCTGCTGGCGACAGAACTTCGCCATTTACACGATTCACTAGGAAAAGAGGGGCACCGCTTCTGCTTAAAGTATCTCGACATCATTATCGGCAACTGGCCGACTGGCTGGCAACGCTCGTTACCACTAGTAATCAATGCAAACTATTTTCGTATCAGTGCTTTACAGTTCTGGCTAACAGCGATGGAGCCTCTTCCTATCGATTTCGCTAAACGCCTGAGCCTACGGCTTCCACCTTATGAAAACCTCGCGGCCTGGCCTGTCAGCCAGGCAGAACGACCATTGGCACAAGCATTGTGTCTCAAATTGGCTAAGCAAGTGAACACAGAATGTTACCATTTATTAAAATAACAACAGAGCACCTTCAACTGGCCCCTGAACTCCAGATACTGCGTAAAGCGGACTATCAGACCTGTCTGAGTGCGCAATCTCTGCTCGATGCCGCCCGGATACAGGCACAAGAAATTGAACGTGACGCGCAGGCGGTGTATGAACAACAAAAAGAGCTAGGCTGGCAAGCTGGTATTGATGCTGCCCGCGCAGAACAAGCTAACCTGATTCATCAAACCCAGTTGCAATGTCAGCAATATTACCGGCAGGTGGAGCAACAGATGAGCAATGTAGTCTTGCAGGCTGTACGTAAGATCCTAAAGAATTATGACCAAGTTTCCCTCACCTTACAGGTCGTTCGTGAAGCCCTGTCATTAGTCAGTAACCAAAAACAGGTTATTTTACGCGTTAATCCTGAACAGGCCGCAACAGTTCGCGAACAGATATCACGGGTACACAAAGATTTCCCTGAGATCGGCTACTTAGAGATCACCGCTGATGAGCGTCTCGATCAAGGGGGCTGCATTTTAGAAACAGAAGTCGGGATCATTGACGCCAGTTTGGATAGCCAATTAGAAGCGCTGATGTCTGCCATCAATAACCAGTGGCAAAATTGACGACCTTATTCGCTTCAAAGAGATAACCGGTTTTCGACGGAAAGTGAAAATTTCTTCTGCCGTTATTAATATTCTCTATTTCGACAAAACATTATGATTCACTCTATCTGATATCCAAGCGCATATGCGTATCCCTTGGAATAATCACAAAATAAACCACTAAAGGAGTGACCATTGTCTCCCATCTCAGGTATTAATCACCAAAGAATATTTCCTACCCAACAGCTCGATACCACAGCCGTTAATCAACAACAGGGGGAGCTGTCGGGCAAATCCCTGAAAGTCTCTTCACCCAGACCAGGATTGTTAGAGCGCCTTTCCGCGACGATTCAACGCAATCTACCGGGCCACTCCATGCTTGATCGCCAACTGACCACCGATGGCAAGAAAAATCAAGAGAGCCGCTTCTCGTTCAGCATGATAAAAGACAGAATCGTTCACTTTGCGGTGAGCGCCAAGTTAGGGAGTGTTCGCGATTCTGCCAGTAAGCACGGCGGCGAAGTTACTTTCAAGTTCGCTCAGACCAAAGGCGCCTTTCTGGACCAAATCATGAAACATAGCGACACCTCCGGCGGGGTTTGTGAATCCATATCAGCTCATTGGATAAGCGCTCATGCCAAGGGTGAAAGCGTCTTCAACCAGCTCTATGTAGGCGGCCAAAAAGGTCAATTTCATATCGACTCTCTGGTTTCCATTAAGCAGTTACAAATGGATGGCCTAGATCCATATGCCGAGCAAAGCCAAATAACCGAATCCTGGCTCCGTGAGAACGGTATCCAACCACGAAGCCCACTTGAAGTAAGCGGAGAAACTGGCAGTAAAGGCACAAAAGATCTATTAAACGCCATCCTGGATACAGGTGATAAAGGCTCAGGCTACAAGAAGATCAGTTTTGAAGGACAAATGGCCGGGCACACAGTAGCCGCTTATGTAGATGACCAAAAGGGTGTTACCTTCTTCGATCCCAATTTCGGCGAGTTCAGCTTCCCGGACAAAACCTCATTCTCCAACTGGTTCTCTGAAGATTTCTGGTCTAAATCCATGTACAACAAGGAAATCGGACTAGGACAAAATTTCTACGTTTCCAACTTCGAGCCTAAAACATGATGACACACGACTATCACCAGCTTATAGAAGCACTGTTCTCTAAACTCGGCGTACCTGCGTCCCCTACCGACGATGATATCTACACTTTGGAAGTTGACGGGCGTTTTCAGGTATTGATTGGCTGTTATCACGACAACTGGCTACAGTTGTTTTGCGAATTAGGGTCCGAAGTCAGTCATGCCAACAATCTTTTTGGGCAACATTGGCCGGCTCATGTCCAAGGTGATTTGGATGGACAAGCCATTCTATGGTCACAACGTCCCTTAACCGAAGTAGATGTAACCGAGCTACAAGCTTGGTTGGAGCGATTTATTGATGATATTGAGCAGCGCCTGGCACCTAACACAACTCAACAGCCTAAAAATCTACCGCCTTCCTTGATGCGGGTTTGAACGCTAAATACAAACCACTACCGGGATATAAATTCAATGGGAGCTTCAATATTTGCCTCCCTTTAAACTACACCTCCCTTTAAACTACAAGGTCAAGGTAAGAGACAAATAAAAGATAAAGGTTAAATAAGCCAAATAGAGAATCAGAATAAAATACTATTCTGGCACCATACAAAAAACCCGCACTTATGGCGGGTTTTTACTTATCAACGACTTTAACTACTCAGGATATTACCTTCATCTCTATCGTAAAGTCGCTAATAGATTTAAGCAGTTAAGTTAAATCAAGATAATACGATAACATTTACTGCGGATGGACCTTTAGCGCCATTCTCAATAGAGAATGAAACTTCCTGCCCTTCTTCCAATGTTTTGAAATTATTACTCTGAATTGCAGAATAATGAACAAAAACATCTTTGCTACCATCTTTTGGCGAAATAAAGCCAAAACCTTTATCGTTGTTAAACCATTTTACTGAACCAGTCATTGCATTAGACATAGAATTTTCCTTTAATTTTTAAGTTGCCACAAGGCGTTATGAGGTCTGTTTTTCAGTTTTACTTATGGGTACTATTTACGGGTACTAATTAGAAGGAATTCGCAATGAAGTGGTATCAGGGATAACGCTAAATGGTGAACTGCTTTAACTTTAATACTTTTCATAAAAACTTTTCATAAATAGGTCTGTACTTCCAAACCAGTGACGCTATTAAATCACATTGATCGGTTGTTAGCAAATCTTAATTTCATTTATTTTTTCCTATTTGTTGCTCTCCCTTATCCTAAATTTCGACCTTAACCAATATTGCAATAGCTTTACCATAGCCATAACTAACTAATTATAAAAAGTTTTTATCCAAAAATCCCATTTGCCGAGATTACGGCACTGATTTGAATTTACAAATTTCCCCCAACGCCCTAATCAGGCTACAATACCGTAGCCTAAAATTAGTGAAAATAAAGTTAACATCTTCCCATCTTTAAACGACCATTGCAGTTCATGATCTCTGATACCTTAAAATACGGAAAATACTCAGTACCGTTATCGATAAATCCTCCATTATCAGTACGACATTGTGATGTAATAGCGCAAGTCTCATCTCCTTGCTTCCAAATGAATACATCACAAGACTGGGAAGCACGAGACATATTCCACTGCGCCATACACTCTTGATCAGTTAGTTCAATAGGCTTATCGGCTCCACTACCTGCGTTTGCGGCAGACGCAATCCCGAGAAGCAATGCTCCTAACATAAATTTCTTCATATTTATATATCCTTTAAGAATCATTCAATTATCGTATAATGGCATTAACTAATTGAAATTAATTTTCATAGCTATTTTAGGTATGTAAATATCTTTCTTAAATAATATTTAATTTCTGAATAAAACAATCAATATTCTTTAGTGAATCGGAGAGTTTCATATATCCACATTAAAAAAGTAGTCCATCTTCCACATTATTACAAGTTAACTGGGATATAATATGAAAAAACCGTATATTGATTTCAAATGGTTATCATTAGAATGATATTATTTACCCTACAAGATTCCAGTGAATTAAATATGTTTTTTATTCATCAAGCATTAAGTAATTTCAGGTTATTCATCTGTAATGTAATTATCCTAATAACAAAGTAATAATTAACTCCAGCGTTAAACAGTAACCGAATTACAATAAAATATATTTTCAGGTAAACTTAATGACGGAAAGAGCATTGATCTATGCACTGTAATTTTCGGCTTTACCATAGCCATAACTAATTAATTATAAAAAATTTCATCCATAATCCCTATTTGCCGAGATTACGGCACTGATTTGAATTTACAATTTTTCCCTAACGCCCTAATCAGGCTACAATCCGTAGCCTGAAATTAATGAAAATAAAATTAACATCCATCAGTCTTTAAATAACCACCGCAGTTCGCGATCTGTGATACCTGAGAATACGGGAAAAACCGAGTACCATTCTCGACAACTGGTCCATGAACAGCACGACATTGTGCTGTAATAGCACAAGTATCATTTCCGAGTTTCCAAATTGATAATATATCACAAGACTGGGAAGCACTAGACATATACCACTGCGCAATACACTCTTGATCAGTTAGTTCAATAGACTTATCGGCTCCATTGCCTGCGTTTGCGGCAGACGCAATCCCGAGAAGCAATACTCCTAACATAAATTTCTTCATATTTATATATCCTTTAAGAATCATTCAATTATCGTATAATGGCATTAACTAATTGAAATTAATTTTCATAGCTATTTTAGGTATGTAAATATCTTTCTTAAATAATATTTAATTTCTGAATAAAATTATATAATCAATATTCTTTAGTGAATCGGAGAGCTTCATATATCCACATTAAAAAAAGTAGTCCATCTTTCACATTATTACAAGTCAATTGGAATATAATATGAAAAAACCATATATTGATTTCAAATGGTTATCATTAAAATGATATTATTTACCCTACAATATTCCAGTGAGTTAAATATTATTTTTCATTCATCAAGCATTAATTAGACAGAGCAATATGAATAAATTCCGGGCAAACAGCACTTAAATTAAAACTGAGATAAATCAATTCACTATAATATTTATATGCTTTAAATAATGCAAATCGCTATGGAAAAATACTGACAAAAAGAAATATTATGACCATACATTATAAGTTATATCTATGATATTACTTTAAAACTGGATAAATATTTCAATTATCCCCACAAGCGTTAGATAATTCCAGGCTATTCATCTGTAATGTAACCATCCTAATAACAAAGTAATAATTAAAGAGACGCTATAAGAGAAATATGGAATAATGTTAATAATTAATTCCAGTGTTAAACAATAACCGAATTACAATAAAATATATTTTTAGGTAAACTCTTCGACTGTAAAGAAAATTGAACCATTCAATGTAATTGCATTTATCTTAAATGGGAAATAAATTGAGAAAATACATAATGATCTCATTCAACACCTTGAAACCCTCTCATTTTGAACTATATTTATTTTAACTATGTTTAATTATGAAAAAATATTAACTACCATGAGAGGTTGAGAAATGAACAAAAACTTTAACTGGGATCGAGCAAGCACCCAAGCATACACTAAAGATTACGGAAACAAGACCTTTACTTTATTACAGAATGATTCTAATCCCAATTCACTCAATATATTAGGTGGTGCTAATTTTATAATGAACTCTGAATGCGCAACATTAACATTACAAAATGATTCTGATGATATACCTATCTATTGGCCCGAATTTAATCGTAACAATGATGGAACAATGACTGACAGCGGAAAAGGAATGCAGGTGACTTTATATTCAGGAACATTGGAAGCAAACTATACATCAAAAAATAGGAATCACACAGTCATTTATTTAGGTTGCTCTGAAAATGCTATTTTTAATCTTGGAAATTCAGGAAATTTAAATATCATAAATCCAGGAACTGTATTTATGTTCATAGATTATGTCGCTTCAAATGAACTTAAACCACCTAAACTTACCATGTCAGGAAACAGCAAATTTAAAATAACACCAAACCTTAACATAACACCAACACAAGGAACACAGCAAAACAATCCCGCTTATATTTTTTTATCTAGTTACATATATCTCTATGAATCATCAGAGTTAACTTTAAAAAGTCATGGCCTCTTTTTAGGAGATGGAATCTTAGATTATTGCAATATAAACATACGAGGAAATTCAAAAGTAACATTAGTTAACGATGGTATAGTACCAAAAGACAACATAGACAGAAAAAATACAAAATTCAATCTTGGATCTGGCTCTCCTTTATTAAAACTCTCATCTTTTACTGGTACCAATTTCCCTCTGGATCTTGACAATGTAGAATACCCAGAGGGTCTATTCAATTTTATTACTACAGAAGGTGAGAATAAAGGGAAACTAGTGATCGATGTCTCATCCTCTAATGCTAATACATTCTATATAAATAAACTATTTAAGAAAAAGCTCATAGCCATTGATAACACAGTAATAGAAGAAACTCAAAAATTTACTATCACTATTAACGAATTCAAAACCACTTATAACAGTGACGAACAGATAGTATATAATTTTATAACTATCTCAATAACATAATAAATAAATTTAAATGTATAACCGTTCAAAACTATCCCTTCTCTCTATGGTACGATATCGAATAAGATAACGTACCACTTAATATCAGTAAGAACTGTCAATATCATATTTAACTGTATAAAATAACAAGTCAGGAATCAAGAAACTATCCCATCCCTGTCCATAAAACCCTTCATCCTCTAGTATATCATCGGTACCGCATGGATAACTGGGTAGTCATGAATGACATTACATTCTCAAGGTAATTCTCCTGAAAAAAGAGAATATCCTGACAGACTGGGATTCAGATTACAGTTGTACTTGGATAAAAGAAAGAGTTATAATCTAATTAATCTTGGATTCACATAATAAGTGCAACATCGTTATTCTGGAAGTAAACATGTTCGTATTCCCTTAAATCACTCATTCGGTGTTTCCTATCCCGTGTTTTCCGGCGGCGATGATTTAATCGGTTTACCACAAAACTTATTTCCTGCACAGAGACTTCATTAAATTCGGTTCCCTTTGGAAGGTATTATCTAATTAACCGATTGATCCCTCTTTCCCAAAGCGGATAAGGGTGGGAAAAGTATATTTATGTTGCTAATTTTTTACCAATGATTTCATGATCTGCGAACTCCAAATCATTATCGAATGTGATGGTATTAACCCTTTGCTTTAACTAGTATAATACTTTCACCGCCGCTTTCGCTACTTCTGATGCCTGTTTGTTATCAAGTTTAACAATAATTATATACAATATTTTGTAGTCAATCAGGGTTAATAAGACACTTTTTTTTATCTTTCCCAATTATCGCATCCCCTTCCCAGCCGTCAATACGTTCTTTTTCACTAACGACTTCCGGACTCTCATCAATACTGACCCGATGTTTAATTTTTCCTCTTTTTTCATAGCGATCATAGCGTTTGCGATAGGGTTTTCTGGCAATTCGCAGATGTTGCCATAAATCTCCACCTCTATTTTATCTTTATAAATTAGCCTATAAATTGGCTCATGATGCAAAACTATCCTTTTATGCTGCTTCAAATAATTAACCACCTGTTCAGGACTTGAATCTTTCCAAATTAACCGTTTTATCCATTTTTTGACTTCTGGCGTTATTTTTACGGCTTTTTTAGCAAAATGCCGACAAGCCAATATCTTCAAATGGACCTGTTCAGGGCAATATGTTTGGAATGCTTGATTTCTCTTCAATTCTCTGCTGATGGTCTACGGGCTTCGCTTAAGTGACTCAGCAATCATATGATAAAAACTATACTATCAGAACTTGACCATCAAGACGGTAGCTTATTCGGCGAATCCGCCCACCATACTTAACCAGGCTACTCTTCAGAGTAGCCTTAAATTCAAAGCTAAAACTCGTAGAACTTATTCAAACCATTATACCTGCAAAATCTCCAATTAAAGAATCGGTTGTTCTGCTCTAGAATAACGTTAGTACATAAGATCCATCAATCTTTTTAATGCTTAACGGTTTAGTTCCTCCACCTGTATTACGACCTCGAACATCTTCCGCTGCGTTGTAATCAAATACTTGACCAACATAACCTTTAATACTGTTATTTGGGCTCCTTTTATCTTGGAACACCCAAATATGCTTAATTACACTTTCTTCATCTTTTGGCATGACAGAGAACCGGATTACCTCCGAACTATCACTATCGGGGCCTATCAATGGAACAGTTACGTTTTCATCCTTTGTGGATTTTTGAGGTATACTTGACAGTTGCTGATTATTAACTCTCATTTGTACTGTATTTTCTAATTGATTATCAACCATCGAAATAATTGTTAGTTTTAATGCTGTTACAATTTCCATAGCGTCAATATTATCAATGTCTTTTTTCATTTCATTCACCTATATTATTAAATTAAAAAATCATAATAGAATTTTTAATAACATTAATCTTTTCATTCAAAAATACAATATAAATTACAAATTAATCAAGTTGATAAACTAATCTCTAAGCACCTCCTTAAGCTTAAAATTTATTGTTGGTAGTAAATTTCATCTTCTATTCCACGAAGGCATTACTATTTTTATTTATCATGTTACGTTGTTAATTAAATATAGACAAAGTTTCATTCCTTTCCACTAAATTTTAAAATAATTTAATGGCATCTTATCAATTTTCATGCTTAAACATTAAAAACCACAAAATCATTTATCTAAAAAAATAAAACCAGCTAATCACTCCGCTATGAATGCCAATAAACAATATAAAACAGAATAATATTATGCTCATACTTATTATTATTTCATAATAAAATTAACCATTTTAAAAATCATCACACTCAGGTGTATTCGCAATTAACTTTATAATTATTTCAGTATTTACAATGCATTATAGTATTTTGCACATATTTCCCCAACAAGATCCTCGTCAGAGGATTACTTCATTTGACAATCAATAATAAAGTGTACGGAAATTAGAAATTTTCTTTTTTGAGATTTAAATCACATATAGGCAAACCGATTAATTCAATCAGGTACCTTAATTTTCTATATGACAAGAAATAAGATAATAACAACCTATTAAAATGCGTTGATAAGCTTACCTAACATCAACTTATCCAACAAAACAGATACAAAAAATAGATTAAATTTACGACTAAGATATCTGGCTACTCACAGAGAGTAAAATTCTCAGATTGAAACTAATATCGTCTTCGGATTATACATAATATGTATTGATTACATCAGCGCCCCACCAAACATAACTATCCTGACACAAGATTTTCACCTATCGTTATTTTTTCAATCACAAAGAATTATTTATCAACTTAAACAACTCTCTTCACCAATTATGCTCAATCAAATTTTTACTTAAACAGCATTATTCGGTTAGCAAGTAGTAATAAACTATTCTCCCATAATATCATTCCTTACATAAATAAACCGTTGAAAAATCTCTATTAAAAACAGGAAAAAATTCTGATATCAGGTTCCATTGATCAGCAACAAAATCGCAATAAAATAGGCTGAAAGTATCTTGAAACTCACTTATTTTGAACTATATTTATATTAATCTACATTTAATAATGAAATAATATTAACTCAAAAAAGGGTAAAATTAATGAGCGAGAAATTTATCTGGGTCCCTGATGAAGATCAATCATACGGTCATCAACACGGCAGTCAAACTATTACTCCATCAAGCTCTTTCGATAAAAATATTGGTTTCACCTTCAAAATGGACGCTGGAGAAAATACATTAACACTGAATACTGATAACACAAATAGCATTAAAGCACACGATATTCATTGGCCCAGACCATCAATTCCAGTTGAACTTAAAGAGCAATATGAGATAGTACATAAGGCAGAAAATACAGATAAAACTTTAGGAGAAACAATAAACATATCCTCAGGAAATCTTATAATATCAGGAAGTAAAGAAAAACCTGTTAATTTTTATCTTAATTCTCAAGCTCAAGATAGATATAGAATAAAATTACAAAACTCAAGTACCCTTGCAATAGCAAAGGCAAACACGGTAAGAATTAGCGGTCCTAAAAATAAAACACTGAAACCAGAAGAATCAGCAGTCGCTATATCAGGGTCAAGTCACCTTACTGTAGAGGCTTCGGTAGAAATACAGCAAGAAAATGAAGTGATAAAAGGTAATATTTCATTAGAATGTGATTTCTCTATCACTGAATCTTCTAAGGCTATGCTTAAAAGCCATCTGGTCAATATATACAATAGCAATATTATCTTACAAGATAATGCACAGATGTTAATAAGTTCTCAAATATTAAACATAAGAGCTGATTTAGATGAACAAGGTCAACCTTTATTCTACACAAATTTCACTCTAAAAGCTGGAGCGACTTTATTAAATCTTAACTCTCCAAACGGCACCGATTTTCCATTAGATATTCACAGAGAAGATTATCCTAAAGGTGTATTCAACTTTATGGCCGAAGGAAAAGAGAACACAGGAAAAGTCGTCATTGATGTTGCACCAAAAGATGCTAATGCCTATGGTCTTAACACCATGCTCCGTAAAAATTTCATAGCGATTAATGGAACAGTGGTAGAAACCGGAGACCAAATGAAATATTTTGATTTTAGTTATGGAAAAGATACCCGCAAAGGTAATCAGGTCGGAACAATAACTATTTCTCTTAGAAACCCTCACCTAAAATTGTCTTAACAAATAGATCCAAGGCACAGCATAGAATATAACGCTGTGCCTCCCGGTATTAACAGATCATCCCTACTCTATACACCTATAAGGCTAAAGTGAGCCAAACCCATTAGAAGCCCCTCACACTTACCCATTTTCCCCCTTGCTCCCATTCGGCAACGCTTTCTATACTCCCAATCATCGCCTTTCTCCGATCCTGAGCGGCGAGGTTTCTCGGAGGTTAACTGATGAAACAGGAAGTCAATCAACGATATCGTACCCTATCCGGCAGCTACCATTGGGATCGTATCTTGACTAACAGCCCAAAAATGATGACGTTGTGCTGCGATACAGTTAAAGTTGGCGAAATGCCCCTTACCCTACAGGTCAAACTGTACCGCCTTGACACTATTCATCTTTCTCCCCTCCGGAGACGTTCTGAGGATATTGCTTTACTGGCATATTCATTGCCTTACGGACATGCGCCTATGTCCAACATATCCTATATAGGGAATCAATATGAAAAATAAACTCATTAGCATACAACAAGCTATAGAGCATTTTTATGACGGCATGACCATTATGGCTGGCGGTTTTATGGGCGTAGGTACACCCCCTCACTTAATCAGCGCATTGTTGAACTCCGGCGTCAAAGATTTGACCATCATTGCTAACGATACCGCCGGGATTGACGTTGGTATCGGCCCCCTTGTGGTTAATAACCGAGTGAAAAAAGTCATTACCTCACATATTGGCACTAATCCAGAAACCGGACGCAAAATGCTTGCTGGAGAAATAGAAGTGGAACTGGTTCCTTTAGGTACGCTGATCGAACGTATTCGCTGCGGAGGAGCCGGTCTGGGCGGATTCCTAACCCCAACCGGGGTAGGTACTGTTGTTGAAGAGGGAAAACAAAAAATCACCGTCAATGGAACGGACTATTTGCTGGAGCTCCCGCTACGCGCCGATCTCGCGTTGATTCAAGCTCATCTTGCTGACTATCACGGTAATCTGACCTACCAGTTAAGCGCCCGAAATTTTAACCCAGTGATCGCTCTGGCAGCGGACATCACGCTTGCTGAACCCGATAGGCTGGTTGAAGTCGGTGAGATTACACCGGATTGCGTGATAACACCTGGCGCACTGATCGACTACATCGTTTATCCAAGAGGGAACTAATAATGAATGCTCAACAAATTATTGCCCACCGTGTCGCACTCGAATTACAAGACGGCGACATTGTTAATCTTGGCATCGGCATTCCCACGCAAGTCCCGAACTATCTGCCGGATCACATTCACATTACTCTCCAGTCAGAAAACGGCATACTTGGCCTTGGGCCGATTACAGAAATACATCCCAATCTGGTCAACGCGGGCGGAAAACCCTGCGGTATCCTGCCCGGCGCAGCCATATTTGACAGTGCCCTCTCTTTTGCTCTGATCCGAGGTGGTCATATCAATGCCTGTGTTCTGGGGGGGCTGCAAGTTGACCAGCACGCCAATCTAGCCAGTTGGATGATACCGGGGAAAATGGTCCTTGGTATGGGAGGAGCAATGGATCTTGTCACCGGCGCACGTAAAGTCATCATTGCCATGAAACATTGTACCAAAGACGGTTCAGCAAAAATCCTCAAGCAGTGTACTTTGCCACTCACTGCCATCAATAAAGTCAGCATGATTGTCACTGAATTAGCTGTCTTCTGCTTTGAACATGGCCAGTTAATCCTGAAAGAACATGCGCCAAATGTCACATTAGAGGCTCTGCGAGAAAAAACCGAAGCAGAATTTAGTATCGCACATGACCTCAAAATCATGCCTATTCCGGTACAGGAGAAATGAGCATAATTAGCAAAATCATTAGCTGGTTTTATCAGTACTATCCTACCGCCCCACCAATCTAGACAGTTCAGATGTGAGGCAATGGCTGCAGGAATCTGCTAATTATTATCATTGCTCATATTCCCGCTAACTCATCATCATTATCAATAATTACATCAAGAAATTTGAAGATACTGGAATTACTGTAATTAAAACAAATAGCCACTCAAATATTAATAAAATGAAGTAATAACCCTTCAAGAACTGTCTCTTTATTCTAGATAAAGCATAGAGTAATTATAATAAATGCTCATTGAATTCTCATAAAATTATATAGTTATTTTTACAAGAAGAATCTTAGTATTCTTATTTAACGAAACAGTTAACATATAACTGTAATCATGCCAGCCTATTTAATATAGGCGTATTCATGCAACCACATAACTTTTATCGTTTTTTGTCAATTGTAAGGCTACAGATAAATCAATTTATTTTTCCATTAATACATCCTACTTAATCTCTAGACTATCTAGCTACAGTGATCATTAGCTATTAAAAAGATGATTTTTATCACACTTTAAGATTTAAAAAATCAAATATAATAATTTTATTTTAGGTGATTCAAATCACACTATCTATTAATTTTGGTTTTAAAGAAGAACAATATATGTAATATATTCCTACTTTTAGGGTTAGTTAACATTATAATTTTTCAAAGAGAATATAAATGGATTACCAAAATATATTTCAATTAACCATGCAAGAAAAACAGGATCTATTTTCAGCATTAAACAAAATTGATTACGATCCTACCGGTGGCGATTTATATATTCATTTAGTTAAATCCGCCATGATGTCTTCTTTACCTGTAAGAATAATATCAGCCCTAAATAAACAAAAAACATCCATAAACCCTAAGCCAATATACCCTCTTAGAAAAATTATAAAACATCAATATAAATATTTTAACTGGCGACTACAACGCGTATTTATCTCATCTAACCTTTGGAATCATCGGTATTTAAATCAAATAGAGCATAGAGTTTTCTCTGTCTAAAAGGACCACCAGATGTTAAATGTTTTCTTTTCAATCCTACCTATATTCTTACTAATTATTCTTGGATTCCTATCTAAAATATACACAAAGGACATTTCTATTTTCTGGAATTTTTCAGATAAATTTGTTTACTATCTTTTTTTTCCTTGCTTGTTAATATTAGATATTAGTGAGGCTAATTTCTCTGGTTCCGATAACTTCTATCCAATCGTATCAACCATAAGTTCAACAATAATAATCGCTATTATTATTTTCATCAGTAGATTTTTCTTTAGCACTACACCAGATCTATTTACATCTATTTTCCAAGGAGGAGTTAGATATAACTCATATGTTTTTATAGCACTTTCACAATCACTATTCGGCAGTGAGGGAGTTGCATTATCCGGATTTTTTGTGGCCTATATGATAATTATTACCAACATTATGAGCGTACTCGTGATGAATCACTATGGTCACGGAAGTAAGAAAAGTCTCGGTGGCGCTATCCTTGCTTTAGCTAAAAACCCACTAATCATTAGTGCAATTATTGGAGTATTGCTAAACTACTTTAATATTCATATTATCGGCCCAATCAGGCAACTTTTTATTTACTTATCGAACGCAGCCACACCATTAAGCTTAATGTCCGTAGGAGCTGGATTGATCATCAGCATGCATATAAAAAAGATACTTTCTATTTCCTATGCGACTATACTTAAGCTGGTTGTAATGCCGCTTATCACCATATTGATAATAAAATATCTAGGTGTATCAGATGTTCCCGCAAACATTGCTATTCTATATTCCGCAGTGCCTTGTGCCGGCAATGCTTATATATTAGCTAAACAAATGGGTGGTGATCATGAGGCAATGGCATCTATTATTACATGGACAACGTTGCTATCCATTATTACTGTAACTTTAATTCTTGGTAATATGAAGTTATAGAAATAGGCATAAAACAGCGCGTCATTATATAGAAAACATATTGTTCAGAACAAATGTAATATGTTTTCTATTACTAAATAACCACGTCAAATAGTAGACCACTTAATATAACTCAAGCCGTTTTAAACAATCTAGTTAATCGCTAAAAACAAAAAAATATACCGTACATCTGACAGACGTAGCAGGAAGAAATATAAGTATAAATTTCATATATTAAATACAAATAGCTTTGATATATTTCCGGTTAAAAAATTTCTAGCTATTTATTGCTAGCAACCATACAAAAATAATTAACCTTATAAGATATAAGAATATTCCATTATTCCAATTCCTAACTAGACTATGTTCAGAGGGAGTTGCCAGGAATTATTTTCACAATAATTCAACATGTTAATTATAAAATAGTATTATTTAATTTGAGGAAAGTATATGAGTCCTAAGAATGATTTTAAAGCTTTTTCTATTAGTAATAATGCTAACGTAGTAAGCCAAGAAGGGTATGAAGCAAACCCGGCTTTAAAGACCGGATTTCCACCAGAGAATATTACTACTCATTTACTCAATAAGGTATTACGCCAATCTTCAACAATATCCTCTGTAATAGCTAATTTTATCGCTACACAATATGGCAATGATGTTTTGGATGATGGGGATATAGTCAAACTCACTAGTCAATTAAATAAAGCCTTAGAAAAAAAGATCGCCGCAGAAGTTCCAAGCGCTTCACTAACCCAGAAAGGAATTGTTCAACTCACAGATAAAATAGGCAACAGCAATTCACTTGCAGTCACTCAAAAACTTGTTTCTGATGTAAATGATAATGCTAACAACAGATTAGCAAAAAACCAAAATGGCGCAGACATTCCTGATAAAAATGCGTTCATAAAGAATCTCGGTTTAGAAACCGGCAATTTAGCTAAAGATGCGGTGCCAAGTAGTAGAAAAATTAACGGGAAAGCGTTAACCGGGGATATCAATCTGAATGCCGGAGATGTTGGGGCATTTAAGCTCGGATTAACAGGAAACAACACGGTTAGTAATCCAGTCCCCTGGAACGCAAACACAGGGTTATATGATTTGCTGAACCCTGGCATAGATTCTTCGCATATTGCTCATTTCAATAATGGCGTTGGAAGTTGCCCGGCTTTTCAATTGAAAGTACGATACAGAAACGGCGGAATTGCTTATCGCTCTGCCCGTGATAATTTTGGCTTTGAGGAAGATTGGACTGATATTTATACAACAAAAAATAAACCAACGGCGGCGGATATTGGGGCAGTTAAGCTCGGATTAACAGAAAGATACACTATTAGTAATCAAGTCCCTTGGAACGTAAACACAGGGTTATATGATTTACTGAACCCTGGCATAGATTCTTCACATATTGCTCATTTCAATAATGGAGCTGGAAGTTGCCCAGCTTTTCAGTTGAAAGTACGATACAGAAACGGCGGGATTGCTTATCGCTCTTCCCGTGATAATTATGGCTTTGAGGAAGATTGGACTGATATTTATACAACAAAAAATAAACCAACGGCGGCGGATATCGGGGCATATACAAAATCCGAAGGATCTGAATTTATCCAGCCAAAGTCTATTAATCCAGCGAATATCAATGATCTTACCGCATGGATAAGATCATTGCCGCAGGGTGGTCATGCATTCAGATTTGCAGAAAATCATGGTGGCATTGGATATCCGTGGTCAGGCGGCTATGTAACAAGAATGCATGACATATGGGCGGGATTTGTCGCGCATTATGACTCTGCCGGTATTAGCTTTATCCACGGAAATGATGTAGGTGGAAATACAAAAGTTAGCCAACTTCGGACAGATAAAAACACACACTTCGACACTAACGGCATTCTCAGAGCATCCAGCCCAGTTGTAGATATTCATCCAGACGGAACTTACGAGTTAACCAGCGAAGCTGAGGGAGTGACGGTTAAGCATATAGATACAGGGAAATATCGAATCAGCGGTTGCAATGGTTTTGCCAAAGATGGCGCGTGGGGAATTCACGGTGGAACTATCATTCCGGCAGACAGCAACGGGTTAAATCTTATTTGGGTGCGTGAATCGGTAGACACCGCCAGCGGCGATATAACCATCGAATGTTACCATCGTCAAAATAAAGACGCTCCTGAATTTGCTCAAAATAAGCGTGTCAAAAGCGTAACTGCAACAGGAGAAGTCGTTTATTACCATGATGCTGAACCATGCGATATTCCAGACGGAAGAGTAATTAATATTCGTGTGCAACTACCTGAGAAGTCATAATAATGTAATCAGGGCTACTTAGCTCTCCTGCATTATTACAATTTGTTGGAACACAGAAAATCGGTTAACAAACCTCGTTCAAAATGGCGAGGTTTGTTTTTTCATCCATAAAACATTCTGATATAGGAAAGATCACCGATTAAATACATTTAATAACAAATGATTTAAAAAAATCAATCCAATTTGCATTACGAGTGATTATTAACGCAAAAACTATTGTCATCGGTTTCCATATTAAAATCCCCAGGCAAACCAGACACATCTTGCCCCAGGTATCGGTCCAAATTCTTTAACACCTCGGCTTAACATGCCAAGATTTGACGCAGTGAAACCTGACAATTGAATATTATTTATTTGCCAAACTGCTTTATTAACACCTCCTCCATAGTCATGTTCAGCAACTACAACAACCTTTTCTGGGAATGGAATTGGGAAATTAACATGTCTATCAGGATTATCATACGCAGTAGCATCTGAAATTCCCCATTGAAATATCATCCCAGTATTGCCACATTTCCACCAACCATTTACTGCTTTTAGGGATGTGTTTTTATTGCCATAACGAGAGTCAGATTCAGATTTATCGTAACTTCCCACATCCCCGGCATTCAGATTGATGTCACTCGACAACGCCTTTCCATTCACTTTTCGAGTATTAAGTACTCTACTATTAATATTTTCACGCAATGAATTTATTATTTCCTGGGCAAGCTTTTGCGTTACTGCCAATGAGTCACTATTACCAATCACATCAGTAAGCTGAACAACCCCTTTTTGTGTTAACGAAGCATCTGGTGCTGTTGTAGTGATTTTTTGTTCCAACGCTCTGTTTAATTGAGCAGAAAGCTTAGCGATATTACCATCATCTAAAACATTATCGCCAGATTGTGTCGCGATAAAATTAGCAACCACGGATGCTATTGTTGAAGATTGACGTAATACCTTATTTAATAAGTGAGTAGTAATATTCTCAGGTGGAAATCCAGTACTCAAACTCCGGCTTTCTTCATATCCCTCTTGGCTCACTACATTTGCATTATTACTAATAGAAAAAGCTTTAAAATCATTTTTTTGGCTCATATGATCTCCTTAGATTAAATAATGTTATCTTATAATTGATATATTAAATTATTATGTCAATAACTCATTGTAACTCACAATAATCACAGTCTAGCTCAAAAACAACAATAATTACATTCACTACCTCATCATTTATTAATTAGATGATTCATCGTTATTATTTTACAAGTTATAAGTTATAAGTTATAAGTTATAAGTTATAAGTTATAAGTTATTCAATAAAAGTAAAAAAATTTATCAATAATCTGATTATTATCAATTTATTACTCGAACGGTTATTACCAAGATTATTATTAAAGAAAATAATTGCTTAAAATATTATGGCTATAAATTACTGGATATAAATAGCATTTCACAATAGTGCTATAGTTTGTTCGCTTGATTGACATCAGAACCGAATTAAATTTATAAGGATTTAAATAATAAGTCTTGTTTATCAATCAAATATTATGAAATAAAATTCCATTCCATCAAATGGTCGTGTAATATAATTAAAAACAAGAATGTATTTTATAACCAAAAATAAGGTAACTAAAATGACAATATCATTGGAAAATAATATAGATGTACAAGACAATAATATTAAATTACACCTTTTGACTTTAGAAGCGTTAGATATGATTAAAAAGAAAAGTTTTAATCAGTCAGACTCTGTGTCTCCACAAGGTGTTGTATCCAGTGTATTAAGTATTTTATTAAAACTGACGTACAAAAAACTGACAGAACCTAAAGAAGTCGATGTCATTGGGATTATTCAAGATGCATTAATTAAATATACTAGTGAATGGTTAGAAGCAGAGTATCAAGCCGTAAGAAAAGATGCAGAAAGTTTACAAGATGCCATCGCATCTTATCAAAAAAATCCCACAGATGAAGCAAGACAATTAATTGTAGTTCGTAATGAAATCGCGATAGCGGATATGCGTCGTTTGTGTATTCTCAGTATTAATACAGCGAAGAAAAACAGTATTACGCTCTTATCCAGCATTTGTTCCCTTTCCTGTTTATTATATTTCTTTACATTAAGAGATACCTTGGTTAATGGATCGGAATGGGGTTATTCACCTGATGATCTTCAAAAATACAGCAAAGCAATAGCCGAACAAGCAGATATTATGTTTAACGATATCATAGTTGCTGCTATTCATAGATATAACAGTGACGACTTTTACGAGCCGGAATCACAGGCAAAGCGTTCAATGATATATTGGACAAGTGACTATACTAATATTCAATCCCATTTAACTTTTGGCGCACAACGAAAATCTTCACGTGTCTGTTTAAATCCAAGTGACACAGATAATTTATTTATCGACCATAACTATAACAATATTTTTCTCGGTGATGTATTTTTGAATGGCGGTAGGACATCTATTAACAAGGGCTATAATTATCTTTCAGCGGCAGAACCGCAAATGTATGAGCGTGGCCCGACTCAAATTACCTTACAGGTTAAATCGGCAGGACGGTATCGTTTACGCATGTATTATGCTTATATGGCAGATTCATTCAATTTTGATTCGGCAATCCAAATGAAGTTAGAACAGTCAAACAACACTATTTTCGATCAAAATATCAAATTCTTTACCGAAAGAGTTTTAACACCTTATAAATCAGGTTCAAACTACGGGCCGGTTGTATATCGGACAACTGAGGTTGATTTAGAGGCAGGGCCTCTATTGTTAACATTACATGAAGAAGAAGGTAAACGTCTATCTGGTCAAGGGTTAATTCAGCATATTGAATTTTTAGGACTATAATGTTGCATGAGATTGTCACTGAGACCTTGGTGACAGTCTCAACTCAACAACCACCGATTTTAGTCGGTGGTTGTTGAGTTATCCATTCAGACATGACAAGCAATATACTTTTATAGATATTCAGCTTGTGGGAATTAAAAGATTGTGACTTGTTTAAATAGAAACCTTATAAGCCAGAGAGTTTTTTTTGAATTTATTCAAAAAATCATAAACATTTTTTTCAAACTTGCCTTATTTCTTAACCAGGAGATCTCATAAAGCAACAAGTGGGATAATAGAGATAAACCATCAATATTAGACTCCCTCAATAGGGAGCCTAAATTATAAATTAACACCAAAAATAGATCGAACTTACTTACGACGCCAGCTTGTCCCTTGCGGACCATCTTCCAGTTCAATACCCATCTCATTTAACTGATTACGAGCAGAATCTGCCAGCGCCCAATCTTTGTTTTTACGGGCATCATTACGCTGCTTAATTAGCGCTTCAATTTTAGCAATCTCTTCATCGTCAGCCTGAACACCACGGTGCAGGAATTGCTCCGGCTCTTGTTGCAATAAACCTAGAATACCAGCCAACTTGCGTAATTCAGCCGCTAAACCATTCGCTGCGTCCATATTTTCTGATTTCAGGCGGTTAATTTCACGTGCCATATCAAACAATACCGAATAAGCCTCTGGCGTATTGAAGTCATCATTCATCGCTTCAATGAAACGCTCCTCAAATACTTCACCACCGGCCGGCTGTACAGAAGCATCTGTACCTCGCAGAGCTGTATAAAATCGTTCAAGTGCGGTACGGGCCTGCTTTAGGTTATCTTCTGTATAGTTAAGTTGACTGCGGTAATGGCCTGACAATAAGAAGTAGCGTACCGTCTCCGCATCGTAATATTCCAATACGTCACGGATAGTAAAGAAGTTGTTCAGCGATTTGGACATCTTCTCTTTATCCACCATCACCATTCCTGAATGCATCCAGTAATTCACATACGGACCATCATGGGCACAGGTAGATTGTGCAATTTCATTTTCATGATGGGGAAACATCAGATCAGCGCCACCACCATGAATATCAAAATGATTACCTAGCTGTTTGCTGTTCATGGCAGAACATTCAATGTGCCAACCCGGACGACCCGCTCCCCACGGCGATTCCCAGCTTGGTTCACCGGGTTTGGACATTTTCCACAATACGAAATCCATCGGGTTACGCTTAACATCAGCCACTTCCACTCGCGCCCCGGCTTGTAACTGGCTGAGATCCTGACGGGAAAGCGATCCGTAATCCTGATCACTCTCGACGGAAAACATGACATCGCCATTATCTGCAACATAAGCATGACCACGTTTTATCAACGATTCGGTCAGTGTAATAATCTCCGGGATATGCCGGGTCGCACGTGGTTCCAGATCAGGGCGTAGGATATTCAGCGCGTCAAAATCTTTATACATTTCCGCCAACATACGGCCAGTCAGATCATCACAACTTTCACGGTTTTCTGCCGCACGCTTGATGATTTTGTCATCAACATCGGTCACATTGCGTACATAGGTCAAATCGTATCCCAAATAACGCAGATAACGAGCAACCACATCAAAAGAAACAAAGGTTCTGCCGTGACCAATATGGCACAAGTCATAAATCGTGATACCACACACGTACATCCCTACTTTCCCCGGATGGATTGGCTTAAATTCTTCTTTCTGACGGCTGAGGGTATTGAAAATTTTTAGCATCGAGATTTTCCGTAAATTCACTGTACGTGTGTTAAAAATAACGAATTGATAATTCTGGATTTATGTCCCTATCTCATCAATAACAGCTCGATATGGCATAGTCCAATAGGATATTGAAACCTGATATCAAGCGCTTTGCAAGGCTAGCGATCAATATAGCTTACTGAAACTAATAGGTACTGACTCATTATGGTATATGTGATATAAAAGCCGCCTGGTCCGAATGCCCTAACTGGGTTAGTCAAAACTATTATTAGGATTTCAATTATGGTGACTTTCCATACCAATTTTGGCGATATTGTAATTAATACTTTCGCCGACAAAGCTCCTGTAACTGTTGAGAATTTCTTGAACTACTGCCGCAATAGCTTCTACGATAATACTATTTTCCACCGTGTTATTAACGGTTTCATGATTCAGGGTGGCGGATTTGAACCTAGTATGAAACAAAAGCCGACTGATGCAGCTATCAAAAACGAAGCCAATAACGGTCTGAAAAACAACCGTGGTACTTTGGCAATGGCCCGCACCAACGATCCACACTCAGCAACTGCGCAGTTTTTCATTAACGTTGTTGATAATGATTTCCTGAACTTCCGCTCTGAGCGCCCTGATGGTTGGGGTTACTGCGTCTTTGCCGAAGTGATCGAAGGTATGGATGTTGTTGATAAGATCAAAGGCGTTTCTACCGGTCGCAGCGGTATGCACCAAGATGTACCACTCGAAGATGTTATCATCGAAAAAGTAACTGTTAGCGAATAACTCACTGAATATGTGCACACTTTTTATCGCAGATTTACATCTCAGCGAACATGAACCGGCAATCACTGCCGGTTTTCTGCGTTTTTTGCATGAGGATGCCATTCAGGCCGATAGCCTCTATATTCTCGGTGATCTGTTCGATTACTGGATCGGCGATGATGATAACAATCCTCTCCACCGTGAAATCGCTAGCGCATTAAAAACTGTGCAACAACAAGGTGTTACCTGTTACTTTATTCACGGCAACCGTGACTTTCTGCTCGGTTCGCGCTTTGCTAAAGAGAGCGGCGTCATATTGCTCCCGCAAGAAAAAGTACTGGAACTGTACGGTAAGCGAGTGCTTATTCTGCACGGCGATACCTTGTGTACTGATGACGAAGGTTATCAACGATATCGTAAGCGGGTTCATACCCCGTGGGTCCAACGTCTGTTTCTACTGCTACCTCTGTCTATCCGCCAAAAAATTGCCGTAAAAATGCGAGCCAACAGCCAATCGGTCAACAGCAGAAAATCCGAAGCCATTATGGATGTAAACCAGCAAGCTGTTATTGATACTTTTGAGCGGTATCAAGCTGACTGGATGATTCACGGGCACACTCATCGCCCTTTTGTACATGAAGTTCCTCTACATGATAAAACCGTTTACCGTGGTGTACTTGGCGCATGGCATCATCAAGGATCGATGTTCAAAGTAACGGATAAATCAATCGATCTTATCTCTTTCCCATTCTGATTAACCAGAAGCCCCCAATCCAAGTATCGCAATGGAAGTATAAAGTAACGCAATCGTTTTCCTTAGCTTGTGAGCATGATATGATCCGCAGCCTTAAAGCGTTATTTTCATTCTGGTGGACGTTAAAACACAGGAGCATTTGATTTATGACTGCCCAGCCTGATTTAGCAGGAACAACTCAACACAATGCCAAAATCGCCATTGTCATGGGTTCTAAAAGCGATTGGACGACGATGCAGCACGCGGCTGATATTCTCATTTCTCTTAATGTACCTTTTCATGTTGAAATTGTTTCTGCTCACCGTACACCCGATAAACTATTCAGTTTTGCCGAGCAAGCTGAACAAAATGGTTTTGATGTCATTATCGCTGGCGCCGGCGGCGCGGCTCATCTACCCGGCATGCTGGCGGCTAAAACGCTGGTGCCGGTTCTCGGCGTACCCGTACAAAGCGCTGCACTGAATGGAGTAGACAGTCTTTACTCTATCGTACAGATGCCAAAAGGGATTCCTGTCGGCACACTTGCGATTGGGAAAGCCGGCGCGGCAAACGCAGCCCTATTGGCCGCACAGATTCTGGCTCGTCATGATAAAGATTTACTGCAACGCCTCAGCCATTGGCGTGAAACACAAACTCAGGATGTACTCGATAATCCTGATCCGCGGGAGGAAGCATGAAGCCAGTTTGTGTATTAGGCAATGGTCAGCTCGGCCGCATGTTACGTCAAGCTGGTGAGCCTTTAGGTATCACGGTTTATCCTGTTGGCCTGAATGCAGAACCCGAAGCGGTTCCTTATCAGAATAGCGTTATTACCGCTGAAATTGAGCGCTGGCCGGAAACGGCCCTTACCCAAGAACTTGCCCGTCATAAGGCTTTCGCTAATCGAGATATCTTTCCCCGTCTGGCTGATCGTCTGCCGCAAAAACAGTTAATGGATAGCCTTGGGCTGGCAACGGCTCCGTGGCAATTACTCTCTGATACCAACCAATGGCCGCAATTATTCTCTGAACTCGGTAGTTTCGTTATCGTTAAGCGCCGTACTGGCGGTTATGATGGCCGAGGGCAATGGCGTATTCGTCCCGGAGATGAAACAGCATTACCCGCTGATATTTATGGTGAATGTATTGCTGAGCAAGCCATTCCTTTCTCTGGCGAAGTTTCACTGGTCGGCGCCCGCAATAAAAATGGCGATTGTGTGTTCTACCCCTTAGCACATAATCTGCATCAAGATGGCATTCTCCGCGCCAGTATTGCCTATCCTCAGGAAAATGACCATTTACAGCATTATCATTTACAACAACAGGCTGAAAATATGTTGTCAGCGATTATGCACGAGCTGAAATATATCGGCGTGATGGCAATGGAATGTTTTATTGTCGGTGATAATTTATTGATTAACGAACTCGCGCCACGCGTTCACAACAGCGGTCATTGGACTCAGAACGGCGCATCTATCAGCCAGTTTGAATTACATCTTCGCGCTATTCTGGATTTGCCCCTGCCTCGACCAGAAGTCACTGCACCGTCAGTTATGATCAATTTGATTGGTACAGATATCAATACACAATGGCTCAGTTTGCCCTTGGTACATTTACATTGGTATGGGAAAGAAGTCCGTCCTGCACGTAAAGTTGGTCATCTTAATCTTTCTCACTTTGATAAAAATGAATTAAAAGATACATTGCAGAAACTTGTTCCTATGCTGCCTCCTGAATATCAGAGTGGCCTTGAATGGGTACAGGAAAAATTAATTTAACTAACGCCTAACACTAACGTTGTTTATTTATCGATCTTGTTATCTTGATTTGTATCCACAATAGTCCCACAGTAAGGATACAAATTAAGAGACAAAGAGGGACATATGAATACGGCTATATTAAAAGTTCGTGTTTCTGAAAAACTGAAAAATGCGATGGCACAAGCCGCCCGGAATAATAATTTGAATATGTCTAGCTTTGTCCGTCTGGTATTAACTAGAGCGACAAAAGAACACCATGTTCCTAATGCTACAACACAGGCAGCGATCCATGAGCTGGAAAGTGGTGGCGGTACAAGTGTAGGTACCATAGATGAATTTTGGGATAAAATAATAGATGACAAATGTCCATCAAAATAATCAAACGTTTGTCATTTAATGGCTTGGGATTAACTGTGGAAGCGGAGGTAAAGTGACTTCCGCTTCACACCTCAACTCAATCTAGCTTATTCATATTACTTCAATTATCATATTGATCTATTAGCATTCATCGATCTGGATATTGTGTCTACAATCGTTCTGGTTGTTTGATCTATTTCGTAATTAAGTAAGTCACCAACTTTAATATTACTAAGATTGGTAGCCCTTAACGTTTCTGGAATTAAATTCAATTCTATAGTTTTATCTTCTTCATTTATACCATTTATTGTCAAGCTACAACCATGTAACCCAATAAAACCTTTATGGAAAAAATATCTTATATTATCTCCAGGAATATTAATCACCAATCGATAAGTTTCGCCAGTTTTGATAAATTCAACGACTTCTGCCACACCTTCAATATGCCCATATAGACTATGACCGCCATTTTCTTTATTCATTTGATGTGATCTTTCAATATTAACTTCATCCCCCACATTTAAAAACTTTAATGTGGTCACATCAGCCGTAAAATCTGATATATCAAACCAGACGATATCGTTCTTAAATTGGGTGACAGTCAGGCACGTACCATTAATCGCAACACTGGCCCCCACAGAAACATCATCAAAGAAATGGTTATTATTACTGACGGTTAATGTACTAAACCCGTCTTTTCTATCAAGAGATAATACACTTTCTTTTCCTTGTACAATTCCAGTATACATAATCACCCTCTTTTATTTATATTAAGTAGAAATGCCCTTGTTACATTAAGAGAATTTATGGTTTTCATGAATATATCTAATAAAATTTTATTAGCTCTATTAACCATATTTTCCTACCCCATATTTACAAAATATCTTTTATATACTTGATTTAAATAAAAATTTCAATAAAACATTTAAAAGCCAATAAACTACTTTACCCTATAGTTTTTAATTATATCAAGCTTTTTGTAGAATGGATGATTTCTTACTATTAAATTGACAATTATCAAACATAAACCAAGATAGAATCGAAGATTATTTTTCTAACTTATGGAAACACTTTAATTTGAATATTCATCACTAACTGCTCTTTGAACTAAATATAACCACTAGAGCGGCTAATAATGCGCATCCTCCGCCGCTGCAAGCGACGCCATACCAAGAAAAATGCCAGGCTGCGACAGCTCCCAAAGAAGAACCTATTGCGCCACCGGCGAAATAACAGGTCATAAATACGGTATTTAGTCGACTGCGGGCATCAGGTAATAATGTATATAACCGTGTTTGATTTGCCACTAAACCCGCTCTGCTGCCAAGATCTAACAGAACAATACCGGCGAATAAAAATAGAATATTGTGGTTCGCGCCGCTAATTAGGCACAAGGCTAACGTCACCAATAAAGCGCCTGTGGTAACAATCGCTCTCCCGCCGAGGCGATCTGTCAACGAACCTATTACTGGTGAAACTAGCATTCCCACAATGCCCGTTAAGCCAAAAAGACCGGCGATATCGCTTCCCCAACCGTAAGGTGGTTGGGAAAGTAATAAGGCCAGAGAACCCCATAAAGTATTAAAAGCGGCGAACAGTAAAAAACCGGATAATGCTGCTTCACGCAAAAGGGGTTGTTGCTTTACCAACTTACCAAGTGAAATAAGAAGTTGGCTATAAGTCATAGTGTGTGATGTTTTTATTTCTGGCAGTACAAACCAGACCAGAAAAAACAGGAAGATATCAATTAAAGCTGCTAATACAAACATTTCACGCCAACCGAAATGCTCTCCAACCGCACCACTCAATGCTCTGGCAAGCAGTGCTCCAGCGAAAAGGCCACTCATCAGACTTCCTACCGCCCGGCCACGCTTTTCTGGTATTACCCAACCGGATACGGCGGGAATGATGATTTGTGCTGAAATAGAAGTTAGCCCCACAATCAGACTACTTGTCAAAAGACATGTAAAATTTGGGGCTGTGGCACATAAGATAAGACTGACTATGTTACCGATTAAGAGGCAAAAAATCAGCTTGCGACGGCTTAGTGTATCGCCAAGCGGCCCAAAAAAGAGAAGCCCCGCCGCGTAGCCAATCTGCGTTAGTGTCGCGATCCAGCCGGATATTGAACCATTAACGCTAAAACTTGTCCCAATTGTTGGCAATAGTGGTTGGTTATAATAAATATTCGCGACAGCAAAACCACAAGCTACAGATAATAAGATAAGAGAAACGGAAGAAATAGGATTTGGTTTAATTGCTGTATTTGACATGGGAACTCTCAGCATTTGGGCCGGAATTATGATGAAGTGATTCTGGCACTATTTTGAAATCGTGGGAATAAAGAGAGCGAACGAAATTGTTTTGCATAGAATGCAAAAGTGATAGCGCTACCAGATGTTGTGTATTATTTGTAATATATGAAATGTATAGGTAACAATTGCGATGAAAGATTTATTACGTACCGATATGCTAACAACATTCATTCATGTTGTCCGTTCACAAAGTTTTTCTGCCGTTGCTCGTTTGCAAGGTATGGCTGCGTCTTCTATCACTCGTCAGATAGACAACCTTGAAAAAATGCTAGAGACAAAACTATTCTTTCGCTCTACTCGTGGTTTATCACTGACTGACGCAGGGGAGATTTTATTTGCAAGGGCGCAAGGTATTATCAATGATCTTGTCGATGTCCAAGCTGAGTTGGCGGCGTTGAATGGCGAACCGCAAGGGGCGTTACGTATAGCTTGCCTGCCAACGTTTGGACGTCAACATATTATTCCGATGCTAGCGGAACTATTCACGCGATATCCTAAAATTCAGGTTGAACTTGATCAAACCGAGCGTTTGACTGATCCGGTCAGGGATCGTCTCGACGCGGTTATTCGTATTGGTGAATTAAAGGACAGCACACTTTATTCAAAACGCATCGCCACACAAACTTGGATTATTTGTGCTAGCCCAAACTACATTCAAAAGCATGGAACACCGACAACACTGACTGAACTGGGTGAACACTATTTGCTTGATAAACATCATGACCCCGCAGGTATTTGCTGGTCACGTTATCGCAGTGCTATTAACTTCAACGATGATAACAGGATCTTTCGCAGTGATAACTTTGAAACATTGAGAATGGCCGCTGTCAGTGGATTTGGGGTAGGACTTTTACCTAATTGGGTGATATCCACCGATATTCGTTCTGGAAAATTGATACCTTTATTTAATGATCCCGATGGACGTAAAGAAGATATTTATTTACTGCGGGCACTTGCTCACCCGCCAGCAAAATTAATGGTATTTATGTCACTATTGCAAAAATGGCTTGCCAAGACGATTTAGTCTTGGAATACCTAACTATTCATAATCTATTCTTTATTTTTTTGAATATGTATTTCATGTATAAGTGATTTGTGAAAAATGCAAAGATACATTGAGCTAGTTAGGGTTAATTACTCAAGATAAATATTAAAAAAGATATTTTATCTATATATTTTAAAACCAAAGCAATAATTATTAAAAATATTTAAATTAACGAATAGGTTTTATTATACCAAAACAGACCCCCATTTATCATTGTTATTTCCCATTAAAAAATCAAATTAATCAAGTAAAATAAATAATATATTTAAGTTAACAAAAATATAATTAAAAAATATTTTCACAAAACCATTAATTAACAATATTTTTCCCAATATCCAACACAAAGTTGAATAAACAACCTATCGATAATTAAATAATCAATGTATTACTAACACTGAAAAATCACTAAGGTTAAAACAATCTTATCTTTCTACTCCTTCCTCCTTTCATCAATAAAATCAAATATCCCTTTGACAAAACCGTCTTATTAGATCAATGTTAGCAACCACCAGCCCGATACCGTACGAGAAAGGGAATCTTCGTGTTACTTGCCACAAAAATCCATAATACGAAAAACTATCTCCCGCTTTTTTTCACCTCAAGGCTCTCTTCTCCATTTTGCGGCGCCGCTTATCTGGCAATGACTTGGCGCTGGATAGGCACTCGATTAAAGAAGAGCGGATTACCTGCAATGCTATTATTGTTGTCGGCAATCAATCAAGCTCAAGCCGGTCATTTTGTTAATTTTCAATCGATTGATACCAGCCTTTATATGCAATTTGAAAATCGGGTCGATCCCCAAAAAACCATTTCGCCGATTTTAGAGGCTTTCGGCGACTACAGTATCGGCGATATGTACGTCTATAGTATTTGGCAAAACTCGCTGCAAAGTGATTACCAAGGTGATAAAAGCACCTACTATTATAAAGTTGTCCCCAGAGTAAGCTTGAGTAAAGTCACTGGTAATGACATCTCTTTTGGGCCGGTAAAAGATATTTTGTTCACTCAATGGATTGCCAAAACGAAAGGGATAGATTACGACTACTTCCCCGGTATCAGTATTGACTGGCAAGCTAGCTGGATTAGCTGGCTACGTACAATTTTTTATTTTGAGAATAATGCCAAAGGAAGCTGGAATGATCAGCGAATTCATATCGATTACGGCATTCCCTTCAATAATAGCTTAGGAGATTTTCGGGTTGTCGGCACTTTTGACTATACCTTAGGTTTGCATGGACAGCCTGAAACTATCGATTTCAAACCAGAGTTACATTACGATTTAGGGAAACTCCTTGGTCATCAATCCGGTCATTTATGGACAGGCATTGTTCTGAACCCCATAAAAAACAAATACAAAATAAGAGATACCCCTTATTATCGAACGGATCAATTTAGCTACGGGATCTTTATTCGATATAGTTTTTTCTGATATCGGAATAAAATATCAGAAATTTTCTGATGGCCTTTATCCTGATGGAGTCAAAATGCCCATTCAACATGACCAGTTCGGACGTACTTATCAGTGGCTCCTACTGATACTTTTGGGTTTGATTTACTTTCTGGTCACCGCAACCACATTTACTTCGCTGGGCGTTGTATTACCTAGTATGATTAAGGAATTACACTGGAGTTGGACCGATGCCGGTTTAGGGTTCACGTTACTTGGCCTGTCATGTGGGCTGTCCAGTTACCTTCCAGCGATGTTTATTCGTCGTACCGGCGTCCGCGCTACCTTAATGATCGGTACGCTCACCTTTATCACCAGTTTTTACATCCTCTATAACACCCACAGTATCGCAGCCTATTTTACCGGTACCACATTATTAGGAATTGGCTTTAGTCTTATGGCGACGGTTCCCGGTACTTATGTCATTAGCCGACTTTTTAAAAAACAGTCGTTGGCTTTTGGTATCTATTTCACCATTGGGGGATTAGGGGGCGTGGTCGGTCCGTGGATCTATTTCCTAGCAACAATATTTTGGGAAAACTGGCGTATACACTGGGCAATTTCCGGGATATCACTCACCCTGATTAGTTTATTAACCATTTTATTTATGCGCGAAGGTAAAAAGGAAAACGCCCACGCGGAAAAGGTTAGTAAAAATCAACAAGACCAGCTCCCCACTAGTATCTATCGCACCAAGGAAATATGGAATGTCCGGCAGGCGCTGCACACTTGGCAATTTTATGCCATTGCCGCCGCTTATACCTCTTTTTTACTGTGTGGGATAACCGTTAATAGTTTTGCAGTCGCCCATATTACTGAAAACGGATTCAGTGAATCTGTCGCCGCCTCCTCACTCAGTATTTTGGCTTTTATCAACGCATTCTCACGATTTGCAGGAGGCGCAGTTGGTGAATGGCTCGATCCCAAAAAATTGCTTATCGGTAGTCTGTCGATAATTATCTGCGGCCTTATCGCACTCAGTGTCACCACTTCATGGACATTTTTAATCCTGTTCACATTGTGCATTGGTATCGGCTATGGCATGACTTTTCTGGCATCCAGTATATTGCTGTTCAATTATTTTGGGCGCACGCCTTACTTGGAACTGTTTTCGGTAATGAATCTAATCTCTACTACCGCCTGTATCGCCCCTTTCCTGGTGGGCGCAATTAAGGATTATTCAGGTAGTTTTACACCAGCATTTCTCATTATCGCCATACCAGTGCTAGCTATTCTGATCATCACATTCATGATGCAACCACCGTCACAAATCGTGAAGAAATGTCCTGATGACAACACACTACTTAACTGAATTTAACAATAAAATGAACCTATAAAATATTCCTTACCACAGACAAACAAGGAATTAATCATGGCAAAAAAAGAATTCGGTGTATTTCTACCCATAGCGAAAGGTGGATGGATTATTTCCAAAAATACACCACCACTCGATGCTTCTTATCAGCAAAACCGTGAAGCGGCTATTCTGGCTGATCAAATTGGTTTGGATTTCATCATGTCAATGAGCAAATGGCGTGGCTTTGGCGGTGAAACGGAACATTGGGGCTGTTCGCTGGAATCCGTTACGATGATGGCCGGTATTGCCGAAGTGACTCATCATGCCCGGCTGATCGCAACCATGCATGCCGGGCTGCATAATCCCGCCGTGACAGCCAAAATGATTGCGACACTGGATCAAATTAGTCATGGCCGAGCCGGGCTGAATATTGTCTCTGGTTCATTCAAAGACGAATTTGAACAGATGGGGGAATGGGATAACAATTTAGACCACGATCAACGTTACGCAATGACCGAAGAGTGGACCCAATTGATCAAACGGCTTTGGAGTGAGAAGCAGGTTAATCATCAGGGAGATTACTTTAATTTCAAGAATTGTGTTTCTGAGCCTAAACCTGTTTCCGTTCCGCGCCCTTATTTGGTCTGTGCCGGTCAATCAGAATGTGGGCTACGTTTTAGTGTACGGAACACCGATGTGTGTTTCATTGGTGGTAAAGATGAAGAAGAAACACGACAAATTAGTCTAATGGCTAAGCGTCTTGCAGCCGAATACGACACAACCACCAAAACCTTTTGTATGTGTACGATTATTTGCGCTGAAACAGATGAAGAAGCTAAAACGCTGGCTGAGTTCTATCATGATGGCTTGGATATAGACGCAGTTAAAAGCATGATGCACAGTTTTGGCGTCGATATTGACGGAAAAAGCAATGCGATGGTTGAAAGATCCCAAAACGCTTTTATGACCCACACAGCTATCGGCAACCCGGAAACATGTCGTAAACAATTGTCAGATTTACTGCGTGAATGCGAACTGGACGGGGTTATGTTGATCTTCCCTGATTATGTTAAGGGGTTGACCTCTTTCGGCGAGAAAATATTGCCACAACTTAGAGCCGAATTTACCTAAACAACGATATACCCGTTATTTTTCAAGTTGCCTCTTTGTTGGCCGCGCTCACCCCGGTCACATAGTTCGCTATGCGACCGGGGATTCACTCCTTTGCCATCGCGATGAATCTTGAAATCCATAGGGTATAGTAGGCCAATAAGCTTGGAATGGGTTCATCACATCTCGACGAGCGATTACCCATTCCCTGAATGTCTGCAAATATCGCCCCTTTATCCCTGAACTCGCCGGTGTAATCCCGTCCCCCGTAACAACCGAAACCCCAACCCGCTTCCACACAATGAAAGTAACAAGCTGCTGATTATTGGTAGTAATAGCCACATCTGCCATGCTGGTTGCCACGGAAAATCAAATACCTTGGTCTGCAACAACCAAAGCGCAACCTCAGCTCCCAGTGCCGCAGTAAAACCCGCCATTAATCCAAGCAAAGCAAATTCACTCCAAAGGGTACGACGCAGTAACTGTTTACTGGCTCCCAAGGTGCGGTAAACCACCAGTTCAAGTTGCCGTTGATGCATCCCTACCTGAACCTGTGCCAATAGCAGTAATGCGCCGCAGACCATGACCAACCCAACCATGACCTCCAATGCCTTACTGACCTGCTGCAAAATACCCTGAATTTGCTTAATCATCGCGCCGGTATCAAGCAGGCTCAAGGTTGGAAACTGACGATTAAGATCCGTCAGAAGTCGGCCATCGCCTTCATAATGGAAACTAGTCAGCCAGGTTTGCTGCTGATTCTCCAATGCTTGTTTTGGGAAAATAAAAAAGAAATTTGGCCGCAAACTTTCCCAATCCACCAGTCGAATACTGCTGACTATGGCGCTAAATTGCTGCGTATCACCACTGAATGTTAGCTTATCGCCGATTTTGATTGCCAAACGTTCAGCAAGCCCCTGCTCAATAGAAACCTCATCCGCCTTTGGCGGCCAGTGACCTTCCACCAAGGTATTAAACGGAGGTAATTCCTCTTTCCATGTCAGGTTCAACTCCCGCTGCACCGTGTTGCTATCCGATTCTCTGGCCTCTGCCCACGCGATAGCTGACTGACCATTAATTTCCGTCAAGCGAGCCAATACCACCGGATAGAATGCCGTAGGTTTAACCTGATATTGAGCCAGCAAATGTTCTACTTGTGGAATTTGCTGTCCAGTCATATTAATCAGAAAATAGTTTGGACTGTCCGGCGGCAATTGGTGCTGCCAACGGTCAAGCAAGTCTCCCCGGACCACCAGCAACAAAGCAAATAACATAAAGGATAAAGAGAAAGCCGCCAGTTGGGCTCCTGTCTGGAACGGCTGCCGCAGTAGTCGATTAACCGCCAGGCGAAAACTGAGCTGGCGGAGTTTCAGATGACGTAATAACCATAATCCTCCCCAACCAAACACCGCCAGTAATAGCGCAACCATCACCATACCAGCCAGTAACGCCCATAGCATAGGTTTGGTTCCAACCAACAGGCCCAACCCGCTAATGACCACCAATGCCGCCAACGGCAGGTAATAGCGCAACGGCCAGATAGGCGCGATAATATCATCACGCAGCACCCTTGATGGTTGAGTTGCCATTAACTGCTTGTACGGACGTATTCCCACCAGTAAAGCGATAACAGATAACGCGCCTAACGCCCATATCCACGGCCAGAATCCGGCTTGCGGCAACATCTTCGGTAACATGGGCGCCAAAATCTGTACGAGCAAATATTCAAACATCAATCCCAGAAGCGTCCCCACTACCGCTGCCGCAATTAATATCACTAACCATTGGCCAATCACCCATTTACGCAACGCCCAACGCCCGGCACCCAGTGTTTTTAGTACTGCAATTAAATCATGGCGGCTACGGCAATAGTGGGTCATTGATACCGCTACCGCGGCGACAGCGAGTAATAACGTCAGCAAAGCCGATAACAACAAAAATTGCTGCGCCCTTTCAATGGATTTTGCGAGCGCCCCGCTATCCTGTTTCAAGGTATACCAGCGTTGATCAGCTTTAAGTTGGGGATCAATGAGCTGCTGATACTGATAAACCGCTTCTTTATCACCTGAAAACATATAACGATAAGTCAGACGGCTACCCGGTTGAATCGCCCCGGTAGATTGAGCATCATCAAGACTGATTAAAATCCGAGGCGCAATCTGAAAGGGATTGAAACCACTGTCCGGTTCCTGAATTAATTCTCCGCTCACCTTAAGCGTGGTATCTCCGACATCCAGATTATCGCCAACTTTGATTTTCAACAGTTCAAGCAAACGAGGCGCAACCAGTGCTGTTCCTTTTTCCGCTTTCAAACCCGGTGGATGGGTTTCCAGCTCACCATACAATGGATAGTCATGGTCTGCGGCTTTTACATTAGCAAGTTGCGGAACATCCCCGGCATAAGTCATCGTGGTGAAAGAGAGCTGGCGACTCAACTTTAATCCCAAACTTTTCGCCTGTTGTAACCATCCTTCATCTACCGGATAAGCCGCACGCAGGACTAAATCACCTGCCAGAAAATCCCGACTCTGATAATGAACACTTTGATCAATCCGATCACTGATCCTTCCCAGCGCCAGCACACAAGCCACCGCCAACGTAAGCGATAACCAGACAATCAATAAAGAAGGGGTGCGCCATTCGCGCCAAAACCAACGCCAAATCATCTTTCTTCCCTCAATTTGCCATCAACCAATCGCAAACAACGTTGACAACGAGCCGCAAGCTGGCTGTCATGCGTGACCAGAATTAATGTTGTGGCGTAATCACGATTGAGAGAAAACAGTAAATCAGCAATCCGATCACCAGTTTGCCGATCCAGATTACCCGTCGGCTCATCAGCAAACAGAATTTTAGGTTGGCTGCTGAATGCCCGCGCCAATGCCACCCTCTGTTGCTCACCACCAGAAAGTTGGGCCGGCATATGTTTCAAACGTTTTCCCAATCCCAATTGTTCCAGCAATTCAACCGCTTGTTTCCTGCTACGCTGTTCAGATTCACCACGCAATAAAGCAGGAAGCTGGACATTTTCCAATGCGTTCAACGTCGGAATTAACATAAATGATTGAAAGACAAAACCGACATTTTCAGCCCGCAGTTGCGCTCGCCGTTCCTCGTTCATCTGGCTTAAATTATGCCCTAGCAGCCGAACCTCGCCGTCACTGCCATCATCTAACCCGGCAATAATGCCAAGCAATGTGGATTTACCCGAACCCGATTCCCCCACTAAAGCGATAGTCTGTGCCGACTCGACAACCAACTCGACTCCCTGCAATATAGTGATCTTATTTTCTCCCTGACCAACGTGCTTACTAAGATGCTGAACTTCAAGAATACTCCCCGTTACCATTTACTTTTCCTTTTATTAGTGATGCTATTTAGCGCCAGAGCGACTGCGGCTGATACCCTTCTGATTCTCGGTGATAGTCTTAGTGCCGGTTACCATCTGCCTATTGAGCAATCATGGCCTGCTTTGATGGAAAAAAAGTGGCAGAAATCCGGTAATAAAATCACGGTCATCAATGGCAGTATCAGCGGTAATACCGCCGCTCAAGGTCTTGAGCGGCTACCTGAATTACTTAAACAACATAAACCCCGTTGGGTACTGATAGAACTGGGCGCCAATGATGGACTACGCGGTTTTCCTCCACAACAAACAGAGCAAGATCTGCAACAGATCATTACGTTAGTGAAACAAGCCAATATTCAACCTTTATTGATGCAGATCCGTCTGCCGCCAAACTATGGGCGCCGTTATACCGAATCTTTTGCCAAGATTTATCCCAAACTGGCAGAACACAATCAAATCCCCCTGCTTCCGTTTTATATGGAACAAGTCGCTATTAAACCGGAGTGGGTGCAACAAGATGGATTACATCCTAATCTGGCAGCCCAACCATTTATCGCCGATTGGATGTCTGACACACTATCAGCACATCTTAATTATTCTTAAGTAGTAAACTATTAGTTTCAACAAATTGATGTCTATAAGCAGGTAAAGTTATGCAAAAGTCCGTTCTTATCACCGGCTGTTCCAGTGGAATTGGTCTGGTGGCGGCCAAAACACTACATCAGCGGGGCTATAGAGTATTAGCAGCCTGCCGGAAACCCGCAGATTTACAACATATGCGCGAGTTAGGACTGGAACCTATCGAATTGGATCTTGATGACAAAATGAGTGTTGAACGCGCCGCCGCCGAGGTCATCAGGCTCACCAATGGCCGTCTTTACGGGCTGTTTAATAACGGCGGCTTTGGTATTTATGGCCCACTAAATACGATCAGTCGTGAACAACTGGAACGGCAATTCTCTACTAATCTATTTGGTACCCATCAACTTACCTGCTTATTACTTCCAGCAATGCAACTTCATGGCGAAGGCCGTATTATCCAAACCAGTTCAGTTATGGGACTAATTTCAACCCCAGGCCGCGGCGCTTACTCCGCCAGTAAATATGCCTTGGAAGCCTGGTCAGATGCGTTAAGAATGGAATTAGCCGGAACCGGAATTAAAGCTTGTCTGATTGTTCCTGGCCCGATAAAAACACGTTTTGCAGAAAACGTGAATCAAACGCAAAGCGATAAACCTGTCAGAAACCCCAGGCTCGCCCGCCATTTTACCCTCACCCCCGAAGCCGTTGTGCGCAAACTGATTCATGCTCTGGAAAGTCCAAACCCCAAATTACGTTATCCAGTAACTTGGATAACCCACGCAGTCACGATTATGCGCCGGATTTTACCAGGAAGAGTAATGGATAAAATACTGAGTAAGCAGAGTGGTACAACTTGAAAGTTAAGAAAATAACCTCAATCTATTTAATCATACCCTGCGACAACCAAATTTAAGAGACTAATTATATGTTACCAACTTCTACTGGAATTAATGTTAACGAAAGCAATCTACATCAAACCGTTGAACAGTCTATGACTGTACCTGTTTTATTTTATTTTTGGTCTGAACGTAGCTCTCATTGTCAAGAATTAGGCATAATATTGGATAAACTGGCAGCAGAATATGCAAATCAATTCATATTGGCAAAAGTGGATTGCGATAAAGAGCAAATGGTCGCGGCACAGTTTGGCTTACGAGCCATTCCTACGGTTTATATTATGCAACAAGGCCAACCGGTAGATGGTTTTCAAGGGCCACAACCTGAAACAGTTATTAGAGAGATGCTTGCCCGCGTATTACCCAAGCCGGAAGAGTTGAAAGTCGCTCAGGCAGAGGAACTTATCGCAGCAGGAAAACATCAGGATGCACTACCATTACTGAAAGAAGCTTGGCAATTAGCCCCCAAAAACAGTGAAATTGCACTTATATTGACCGAAGTGCAAATTATGCTCAATAATATAGCAGAGGCCGAGGAAATTCTGAGTCTTATTCCATTACAGGACCAAGATACTCATTATCACAGTTTACTGGCTCAAATTGAGTTACAAAAGCAAGCGGCGGATACACCAGAGATCCAACAATTGCAGCAAGAATTCGCCATTCAACCAGAAAATGCAGAGCTGGCTGTTAAGCTCTCGCTGAAACTGCACGAAGTTAGTCGTAATGAAGAAGCGCTGGAATTATTACTTAGCTTCCTGAAAAAGGACCTTTCCGCTGCCAATGGCGCAGTACGGAAAACAATGATGGATATTATGTCTGCAATGGGGACCAGTAACACCCTGGCTTCAAAATACCGTCGCCAGGTCTATTCACTGCTTTACTGATTTATTTAATTGTAAGGAATTGCTATGGATTTATTCGCTTTTGGTGCCGTACCCATTCTGATCTTTATTGCGGTGGTTATTGTCTTTACTTGCGTAAAAACAGTGCCACAAGGCTATCAATGGACGGTAGAACGCTTCGGTCGTTATACCCGGACTTTATTACCGGGTTTGCATATTATCGTCCCTTTTATCGATCGCATTGGCCGTAAAATTAATATGATGGAACAAGTGTTGGATATTCCTTCACAGGAGGTGATTTCCCGCGATAACGCCAATGTTACTATTGATGCGGTCTGCTTCATTCAAGTTGTCGATCCTGTTCGAGCGGCTTATGAAGTCAGTAACCTTGAACTCTCCATTATCAATCTGACGATGACCAACTTCCGTACCGTTTTGGGTTCAATGGAGCTGGATGAAATGCTGTCACAGCGTGATTCTATCAACAGTCGTCTATTGCATATTGTTGATGAAGCCACTAACCCGTGGGGAGTGAAAATTACCCGTATTGAAATCCGTGATGTGCGTCCACCCAAAGAGTTGATCTCCGCCATGAACGCACAGATGAAAGCAGAACGTACAAAACGTGCTGATATTCTGGAAGCGGAAGGTATCCGTCAGGCGGCTATTCTGAAAGCAGAAGGAGAAAAACAGTCTCAAATTCTGAAAGCGGAAGGGGAACGTCAATCGGCATTTCTCCAGGCAGAAGCACGTGAACGTGCCGCCGAAGCGGAAGCTCGCGCAACTAAAATGGTGTCCGATGCGATTGCTGACGGTAACATGCAGGCAATTAACTACTTTGTTGCCCAGAAATATACGGATGCACTGACCAGTATTGGCGCCTCCGATAACAGCAAAGTCATTATGATGCCTCTGGAAGCGAGCAACCTAATGGGTGCGATTGGCGGTATTACTGAACTGATTGGCGAAAGCAAAAAAGGTAAGTAATCATGATTGCACAGATTGCGGCTCAAACCCCCTGGCTCTGGTTCTCTTTTGGCGGCTTACTGTTAATTGCAGAGCTTCTTGGAACCGGCGGCTATCTGTTATGGACGGGGATAGCCGCTATCGTTGTTGCGTTTGTCACCTGGCTGCTACCAGGAATCAGCTGGGAATGGCAAGGCGTTTTGTTTGCCACTCTGACACTGCTTTCCGCAATGCTATGGCGCTACTGGTTACGTCGCCGCCCCTCAAAAGGCAGCGATACCCTGAACCAGAAAGACCACCAGCTCATCGGTATCCGGGCCAAACTAGCTACAGACACTGAAAATGGTTACAGCCGGATCAAACTGGCTGATGGAAGCTGGCGGGTTCACTGTAGTAGTGAACTACCAGCCAATACCGAAGTAGAGGTAATCGCTGTTGATGGCATTACCCTGAAAGTAAAACCGGTCAGTTCTCAGTGATGAGAGCAACAACCCGATAAATGATCTATGATGGGGCATTCAGCCCCATCATCTCCAGGGCACTCTTCCGCCAAAGATAACAATTTACTTCTCATTTTCTGCAACTCTTCAATCGCCTTTTCTATTTCAGCCACCTTATGCAAGGTTGCCGTTTTTACATCAGCACTGTGACGATTGGGATTGCGAAATAACACTAAAAATTCACGGCATTCATCAAGCGTAAAACCGACCTGTTTCGCCTGACGCAACAGCGTTAATTCATCAATATGTTTCTGCTGATAATAACGGTAGCCGTTATCCCCCCTTGCCGGCGGTGTAATCAGATCCTTTTCTTCATAAAACCGAATAGCTTTACTGGTAAGACCGGTTTTTTGGGCAACTTCACTAATGTTCATTTTTTCCCCTTGACCTTACCCTTGCGGGAAGGTTTAACCTTCGCAACAAGTCAGAAATTCACTTGAACTGTGTAGATATCATCAATTATCACACAAGTGTGAAGAATAATTACATCACTATGTGTTAGGAGTTTTTTTATGTCACACACAACCATTTTAACCTTACAGGGACTCTCCTGTATTCATTGTGTTCACAGTGTGAAAAAGGCACTGGCAAATCGTGCAGATGTAGAGCAGGCGGATATTACGATTGATTATGCCAAAATCATTAGTAAAGCCTCTGCTGAATCATTAATCGAAACAATTCAAGCAGCCGGTTACGATGCGATAATCGCCAGCCAACCTGATGTTGAACTGGCGCTCTCCGGCCTGAATTGCATGCATTGTGCCGGTACGACTCGTAAAGCGCTGGAGGCCGTGGATGGCGTTATCGCCGCAGATGTGAATACTGAAACAGCTAAAATTTACGGTAAAGCCGATGTCGTTACCCTGATTGCCGCCGTTGAGCAGGCGGGTTATCACGCAAAACTCGCTTCTAGTCAAAACTCCCCAAAATCTGAGCCGCTGACACTACCTGCTTCAAATAGACCGGAACCTTTGGCAGCGGCAACCTCCTCTGTTCCGGTCGAAAAAACTGACGTCTCCGTTGTGAGTGATAGCAATGATAGTATCCAGTTGCTGTTGGACGGCATGACTTGTGCCAGTTGCGTGAACAAAGTTCAGAAAGCATTACAAGGTGTTGATGGCGTGGAAAATGCCAGAGTGAATCTTGCTGAACGCAGCGCTTTAATTATCGGTAGTGCCTCACCAGAGACACTGATTAAAGCCGTAGAAAAAGCCGGGTATGGCGCAGAACTGATTCAGGACGAAGCTGAACGGCGTGAACGTCAGCAACAAGTTTCTGACGCTAATATGCGCCGTTTTCGTTGGCAATCAGCATTAGCATTGGTCGTCGGTATTCCCGTGATGGTGTGGGGCATGATGGGCGATAATATGATGCTCACACCTGAAAACCGTCATATCTGGCTGACTATCGGCGTTATCACGCTTGCCGTGATGATCTTTGCCGGTGGTCACTTCTATCGCAATGCATGGCAAAGCCTGAAAAACCGTAGTGCCACAATGGACACATTGGTGGCATTAGGAACCGGCGCAGCCTGGCTTTACTCTATCAGTGTCAATCTATGGCCGGATATTTTTCCGCCACAAGCCCGTCATCTCTATTATGAAGCCAGCGCGATGATTATTGGTCTGATAAATCTGGGTCATGCTCTGGAACAACGTGCCCGTCAGCGTTCTTCAAAAGCACTGGAACGTCTGCTGGATCTGACACCACCGACGGCCCGTGTGGTGACAGAAGATGGCGAAAAAGAGATGCGATTGGCTGATGTCAAACCCGGCATGACATTACGTTTGGCAACCGGTGATCGTGTTCCCGTTGATGGTGAAATCATGCAAGGTGAGATTTGGATAGATGAAGCAATGCTCACCGGTGAGCCGATTCCACAGCAAAAATCTAAAGGCGATAACATTCATGCCGGTACGACAGTGCAAGACGGTACGGTGCTGTTTACTGCCGCCGCAGTTGGCAGTCAGACAACATTAGCACGAATCATTAAACTGGTCCGTCAGGCGCAAAGCAGTAAGCCCGAAATTGGTCAGTTAGCAGATAAAATTTCCTCCGTGTTCGTTCCCGTTGTGGTCGCGATTGCCCTGATTGTCGGTGCTATTTGGTACTTCGTGGGTCCAGCGCCACAGATCATGTATTCATTAGTCATTATTACTACCGTGTTGATTATTGCCTGTCCCTGTGCCCTTGGGTTGGCAACTCCTATGTCAATTATCTCTGGTGTCGGCCGGGCAGCAGAATTTGGGGTTCTGGTTCGGGATGCCGACGCGCTGCAACAAGCTAGCACCTTGGATACCCTTGTTTTCGATAAAACCGGTACGCTGACGGAAGGTATGCCTCAAGTGACTGATATCCATACTTTTAATGGGTACAGTGAACAAGAGGTATTGCGTTGGGCTGGCGCACTGGAACAAGGTTCTAGCCATCCATTAGCCAAAGCCATTCTTGCCAAAGCCGAAGGGCTGGCATTGCCGCAAGTTGAACAATTCCGTACTCTGGCTGGACTCGGTATCAGTGGTGAAGTGAATGGCACAATCTTGTTGCTAGGTAATCAAGCCTGGCTAGAACAAAATCAAGTTGATACGCAAGAATTAAAACCGCTGATTGCTCAACAAGCAGAAAAAGGCATCACACCGGTTCTCCTGGCAGCAGGAGGTAAAGCGGCGGCAGTGCTATCAATTCGCGATCCACTGCGTGAAGATACCATTACTGCATTGCAGCGATTACATCACCAAGGCTACCGTTTAGTGATGCTGACTGGTGATAACCCGGCTACTGCCAATGCGATTGCAAAAGAAGCAGGTATTGATCAAGTGATTGCGGGTGTATTACCTGATGGCAAAGCTGAGGCGATTCAGAAACTGCAAGCAGCAGGTCGCAAGGTTGCTATGGTGGGGGATGGTATTAACGATGCTCCTGCCCTAGCTCAAGCTGATGTGGGGATTGCAATGGGAGGAGGCAGCGATATCGCCATTGAAACCGCGGCGATAACACTGATGCGTCATAGTCTGCATGGTGTGGCTGATGCGGTTGAACTGTCCAAAGGAACGCTGCGCAATATGAAACAGAACCTATTGGGGGCATTTATCTACAACACATTAGGGATTCCAATTGCCGCTGGTGTGCTCTATCCCTTTACCGGAACCCTGTTAGATCCGGTAGTCGCAGGTGCGGCAATGGCGCTCTCTTCAATTACGGTGGTGAGTAATGCTAACCGCTTATTGAGGTTTAAACCTAAATTATGAATTACTAAAGAAATAAGTCTGCTTTGATGATGTTGGGGTGAGTCGTAAAGTGAGTCGTAAAAATGCGCATCCATGATCGCATTTTACACTTCTACCCCAGCACTTTTTCATATAGCAATGTCCCCCATGTTACTGCATCAAATCACCACATCTCCGACAATGTTTTCATTACAAATCTCTAGTTATCATTTTTAAAGAATTGGAAAGGTAAATACAGCGGTCAAGTAAAATCTCCTTGTATACTGAATAGTAGTAAAAGAACATTCAATGGAAATGGATAGAGATACAGTTGTAATATTAACCTAGAAAAATAGCTAGTTTAAAGAATAAATGCTAAACCGGAGCTCAAATGGGACGACTGATTAAACACCTTACCAATATATTAGGAATCAATGCTCTCCATCGTTATCCCTATCCCGCTCACGATATTACACTGGCAGGTGATAGACATTTGCATCTGGTGGGCAGTATTCATATGGGTACGAAAAACATGTTCCCACTTTCAGAAATATTGATAGAACAACTTAATCAATCCGATACATTAATCGTGGAAGCAGATATTACTCAGTCAGACTCCCCATTTCATGATGAGTTTCAATCATATCACCGTATCGAACAACGTTTATCTTCTGAGATGTATCAGAATTTTCAGGACTATTGCAATGAGATCCAACAGCAAGAAGAATTCCTCAATCTATTGCCCTCATGGCAAATCGCTTTAATTTTACAAGCTGGACAAGCACAAAACCTTGGATTGCATCCCCAATACGGTATCGATTATCAGCTCCTGAATGCAGCCAAAGCTCAAGGGAAAACGATTATTGAACTAGAAGGTACTGAATCACAAATTAATTTACTTAATCAAATTCCCAATAACGGCCTACCACTACTGGAAGATACATTAACCCATTGGCACGCAAATGCCCGTGCTTTACAAACCATGATCAGTTGGTGGATGGACTATCAACCAGAACAACAAGAACATGCTTTACCAACAACTTTCAGTAAAGAGATATACCAACTATTGATGACTGAACGCAATAAACGATGGAATAAGCGTTTACAGGAATTACCTGCCGGTCGATACCTCGTTGCTGTTGGCGTTTTGCATCTGTATGGTGAAGGGAATTTGCCCAAGATGCTGACAGAAGAACAGCATTAAAAAAAGGCCAATATTACATATATCGCTATAATAATATTGGCCAATCATATGAGGTATAATCTGTCATTTTTGTTATTCTTAAGTACGGGATATTACCTGTTTGTATACAAGCAACAGAGCCGTAGTCAGATTATCAATTCCATCATTCCATTTCATCCATTATCTTTAATTACAAAATCATCCTATGTAATGAAATCATGACACCTGCGATCATTTTACTAGAGAAACAGAAAGTTAGCTTTACTCTTCATACCTACGAACACGACGCAAATGAGCATAACTTTGGTGATGAAGCAGTGAGGAAATTAAGACTCAATGCCAGGCAAGTCTTCAAAACTTTGCTGGTTGCACTTAATGGTGAGGCTAAAAATTTGGTAGTAGCGGTCACCCCTGTCTCAAGTGAACTAGATTTAAAAAAGGTCGCCAAAGTTTTTAAAGTCAAAAAAGCTGAGATGGCTAATCCGCAAATCGCCCAGAAAGTGACAGGATATCTCGTCGGCGGGATCAGTCCGCTAGGACAGAAAAAACTCTTGCCAACGGTTATTGATAATCAGGCGCAACAGTTCCCTACTATCTTTGTCTCTGGTGGCAAACGAGGGTTAGATATTGAATTAGCGCCATCTGATCTCTGTAGGTTAGCGAAAGGCACCTTCGCTGATATTGCAAGAGTTTAAATTATTACCCAAAAAGGGCTGCCTAAAATTGCAGCCCTTTCGATTTATCATTCTGTCAGGGATTATTGATAAATAATTTCACCCTTTGGCTCATAATCAGCCGCTTTCAATGGTGAATGCTTCTCGATATAGTCTTTCAACACTTCTGCATCAACAAAACCGGTGTTGACATAGGTTGGATAATTATCAACTCGTGGATAGCCATCACCACCGATAGCATTAAAGTCAAGCATTGCCATGCGGTAAGTTTTATTCGGCTCTAGTGGCTTTCCACCGATTTTTACCTCTTTAACGCTTTTACCATCAGCAATCAGGCTAACATTCACAAACTGTGCATAAGCACCGGAATCAACTTTCATATTCGCAATTATCGCCAGATATTTTTCGACTTCACTGCCGTTCATATCAACGTAAACCAATGTGTTGGCAAATGGATGTACTTTCAACACATCTTTATAAGTGATATCGCCTGATTCAATCGAATCGCGAATACCGCCGCCACTCATAATCGCAAAATCAGCATCCGCGCGTTCCATCATGGCAGAAAGAGCAACACGGGCCATATTAGTCTGAACAAAACGAACTCTGCTGCGATCACCTTCCAATTTACCCTCAATAGAGCCCACTTTTACACCAAGCTGTTTATCACCTTTATCCTGATAAGGCATCAGCAACTTTAACATATCCGGGTTTTGGGCAATTTCATGAGTGTAGTAAACACGTTCAGTAGCACCGTCTCCCTTCTGCACTTTCTTTTTGAGGTTAATAGGGATCAACTGATAGTGAGTCAACTTCAATTCACCATTACGAAATTGGAAATCAGCTCGACCAACGTATTTCCCCCACTCATGAGCCTGAACAATCCAAGTACCGTTCTGACGATCCGGCGAACATGGCGTTCCTGGCACATAATCGATCTGCTTATAATTTTTCTTTTCCGCGGACATACAGACCGGATCTTGCGAGTGACCACCAACAATCATATCCAGATAGCCCGCGGGCAAACTGCGAGCCATTTCAACATCACCCGGCGCATTAGAACCATGATTACCGTTGTCATAGTGCCCCATATGGGTTGCGGCAATAATCACATCTGGCTTTTCATCTCTCTTTAGTTCTTCAACAACCATTTTGGCTTCTGTCGCAGGAACCCGAAATTCAACATCAGGAAAATTAGCCGGGTTGCCGATTTTCGCCGTATCATCAGTCGTCAGACCAATAACGGCAATTTTCACACCCTGTTTATCGAAAATGGTATAAGGCTTGAACAAACGTTTGCCGGTGCTTGTCTGGTAAATATTAGCAGCCAGAAATGGAAAATTTGCCCATTTTTCCTGTTGACGTAGTATTGACAGAGGATTATCAAACTCATGGTTCCCCAACGCCATTGCATCATAGCCCACCAAATTCATGCCCTTAAAATCAGGTTCGGCATCTTGCAAATCAGATTCTGGTACACCGGTATTAATATCTCCGCCGGAAAGTAGCAACACACTACCACCTTTTTTCACGACCTCTTGGCGGATTTCATCAACTACCGTTTTTTGAGCGGCTAAACCATACTCGCCATAATCGTTATGCCAAAAATGCCCATGATGGTCATTGGTGTGCAAAATGGTAATGTCATAGGTTTTGTCCTTCTCCCACGCACTTGCGATTGCAGGAAGTAATGCTATAGATACAACCAAAGCGCAAGCTGAGGTCTTGAACGAGAGTTTCATGGTATATCTCCATGTTTTTTTAGTGAATTGCCATGCAAAAACAGCTTCAAAAGCTAACAAGGCGGGATAAATTGATCATTTCTTGAGATAGGTTATGTATGTTATGCAGTTATTAGAACATGTTTTGCTTCGTCTTCGCGGGAGTACCATAAAACTATACCCAAAATAGTAAAAAATCAACTCTCTACCTAATATGTATTAAAATTCAACAAATAACCAATATACTGATTACTGATTACTGATTACTGATTACTGATTAAGACAGATTGGCAGCGAATATGAGTGAACAGAGCAATACTACTATAGCCCCATCTCCCACAAGAAAAACCAGGAATACTGTTTTTACTATTCTTGGTGCAATCAGTGTTTCACACTTATTGAACGATATGATCCAATCGCTGATTCTAGCGATTTATCCTTTACTACAATTAGAATTTAACCTAAGTTTTGTGCAAATCGGTATGATCACACTGACCTATCAGATTACCGCCTCTTTATTACAACCACTAATAGGTCTCTATACTGATAAACATCCACAACCCTATTCATTACCTGTTGGAATGAGTTTCACTCTATCCGGTCTATTACTGCTGGCCTACGCCAACAATTTCTCGTTAATTCTATTAGCATCTGCATTAATTGGCACAGGCTCTTCGGTATTCCACCCAGAATCGTCGCGCGTAGCACGTATGGCATCCGGTGGTCGGCACGGATTAGCCCAATCTCTTTTCCAGGTCGGCGGTAATTTTGGCAGCTCCCTTGGGCCTTTGCTAGCCGCTGTGTTTATTGCTCCCTATGGCAGAGGCAACGTTGGCTGGTTCACTCTGGCAGCATTACTCGGCATCATCGTGCTGCTACAGATCAGTAAATGGTATAAGGCTCAGAATTACATCAAGAAAAATCAAGCTAAAACTGACCTCGCCGTCAAAGTTTTATCAAGAAAAACCGTGATAGGTTCCTTGGTTATTTTGCTAATTTTAATATTTTCCAAATATTTTTATCTCACCAGTATCAGTAGCTATTATACTTTTTACTTAATACACAAATTTGGCATTTCCGTACAAAACGCCCAATTTCATCTGTTTATTTTTTTATTCGCAGTTGCAGCAGGAACCATTATTGGTGGACCAATTGGCGACAGGATCGGCCGAAAGTATGTTATCTGGATATCTATCCTAGGAGTCGCACCTTTTACCTTAGTTCTGCCTTACGCTTCTCTATACTGGACAAGTATTCTATCAGTGATTATTGGTGTGATTCTAGCATCTGCGTTCTCTGCAATCCTGGTATACGCTCAGGAACTTATTCCAGGTAAAACCGGGATGGTATCCGGCCTGTTTTTTGGGCTAGCTTTTGGTATGGGAGGTATTGGCGCAGCGGTACTTGGTGATATTGCAGACAGAACAAGTATTGAACTGGTTTATCAGATTTGTGCTTTTCTGCCATTACTTGGCATATTTACCGCTTTATTACCTAATATAGAAGATAAGAACTAGAAAAATCATCATCCAACCCCACATAAAATTTACTTTTTATGTGGGAATAGTGCTTATTTACCTTATAAATATTCAAATAGAACAACACAAATCCCTGTTACGGGTAATTTAATCCTTTCAATCCATATTTTTTGATGTTTTATTCATTTTTTTAGCGAATTTACCTAGAATTATCTATAAAATACAGTTACACCTACCTCTTCACTATGCTATTTACTAGCCTCAGCACGAAGGAGTCTTAATGGAGCACTCGACACCACTTATCACCACTATCGTTGGCGGGTTCTTTATCGCTTATCTGCTCGGTATGCTGGCACAACGCCTGAAAATCTCACCGCTGGTTGGTTATCTTACTGCGGGAGTACTCGCTGGTCCTTTCACTCCTGGTTTTGTCGCTGATGCATCACTGGCCCCCGAATTGGCAGAAATTGGTGTCATCTTATTGATGTTTGGTGTTGGACTGCATTTTTCACTCAAAGATCTGCTCGCCGTAAAATCCATTGCTATCCCCGGAGCAATTGCGCAAATATTGGTCGCGACATTACTCGGAGTAGGATTATCAGCAATACTGGGGTGGGAATTATTTAGCGGTATCGTCTTTGGTCTCTGTCTATCAACCGCCAGTACCGTTGTTCTGTTACGAGCGCTAGAAGAGCGCCAACTGATCGATAGCCAACGAGGTCAAATAGCTATTGGCTGGCTGATTGTCGAAGATCTGGCGATGGTGCTGACTCTGGTATTACTGCCTGCGGCTGCCGGTATTCTTGGTAATAAAGAAGCCGATATTGGGCAGTTAGTTATCGAACTCGCCATGACCGTCGGCAAAGTTATCGCGTTTATCCTGCTGATGATTGTTGTTGGCCGTCGTCTAATTCCGTGGGTACTGGCAAAAACCGCCAGTACTGGCTCCAGGGAACTGTTTACCCTTGCCGTGTTGGTTATCGCCTTGGGTATCGCTTACGGCGCCGTCGCTCTGTTTGATGCTTCATTCGCACTAGGGGCGTTCTTCGCCGGTATGGTATTAAACGAATCAGAACTAAGCCACCGTGCCGCCCAGGATACGCTACCACTCAGAGATGCTTTCGCCGTATTGTTCTTCGTTTCTGTTGGCATGCTGTTCGATCCAATGGTCCTTATTCAACAGCCACTATCTATATTGGCAACGTTGGCAATCATTATTATTGGTAAGTCCGCGGCTGCAATGTTACTCGTAAAGATGTTCGGCCACTCACGCCGGACCGCATTGACAATTTCAGTCAGTCTGGCACAAATCGGTGAATTTGCCTTTATTCTGGCTGGTCTTGGGGTCGCACTCGGCCTGCTTGATGCAAATGCCCGTAACCTTGTTCTGGCTGGCGCGATTGTTTCTATCATGCTAAACCCAGTTCTATTTAGCCTGTTGGATCGCTATCTGGAAAAAACAGAAACTATTGAGGAACAGTTGCTGGAAGAAACGCTGGAAGAAGAGACGCAAATTCCTGTCGATATCTGCGGTCACACTATCGTTGTCGGCTACGGACGTATCGGCAGCTTGCTATGCCAACGCTTGCAGGAAAAAGAGATCCCTCTGGTTGTTATTGAAAACACCAGAGCCAAATTTGAGGAACTCGGTGAACAAGGTATCAGTGCCGTCATGGGCAACGCCGCCAGCAAAGATATTATGTCACTGGCTCGCTTGGATTGCGCCTGCTCCCTTCTACTGACCATTCCCAATGGCTATGAAGCAGGTGAGATTGTCGCTAGTGCAAGAGAAGCACGCCCAGATATTAATATCATTGTCCGAGCTGACTATGACGATGAAGTTACCTATATCACGGAGCGTGGGGCTAGCCACGTTATTATTGGCGAGCGTGAAATTGCCAAAACAATGGCAAGTGTATTAGCCAATAGTGAGCAAGGCTATCCGACTGAGCCTCCCCCTGCGTCGCCCTTTTCGCCATTAATTTGAGAAAACGCAACTGTTGATGGAATCATTCCCTACTCCTTACCGAGTAGGGATCATGAGCCATCCTTATCACTTTAAGTACCGGTGATAAAGGACGGTTCAGAGGGAACAAAACTTTCAATTGAAATATTGCTCTACTTAATTCTGTACAACAAAAATCAATCGGATTATCAATTAATCCTTAGCCCATTCCAAACAAGATTCAGCTCCCCATTGAGGTAAATGTTTTTTCATAGGGGGTAAATACCATGTGTTGAATTTTTAGGGTTACTTAACATGATCATGGTATTTACCCAACTAAAATAAAGAAACTCTACACAAATCTGGACCGCCTTCAACTACCATTAGCTTAATAAAACTATTAATGCAAAAACCAATCAGTCGGAAGGTAACAGAATCAAACATCTCATTACGTCAAAGATATAAAACACCTTTCATTGACGTGTAAAACATTGAAACAGAGAAAACACATAACACTACAGAAGCGAGACGATAAAACAGATCGGGTTTTAAACTCCCTTTTCCCAGCTTTCCTGCATATAGCATTTTCCCAACCCCCACCCAAATTAAAGAAACAGGCAATAACGCGCAAACAAAAACCGCCATACATGGAATGTATTCTGACCACAAAGTAAATGCAGTAAGAGGAAATATATATGTAGCAAACACAAAAGCCTTAGGATTCAGCAACGTGGCAAATAATACCGTGATAAAGTGGATTTTCGCCGCATTCTTGTCTAATGAGAAATGCCAAACTTTAAAAGCCAAATAAGCAATGTATGTCGAAGCACACATCTTTAAGATAACTAATGACCATACGAAAGCATGAGAGACAGTAGATAAAAATAACCCCCACAAACTAATTGCTGTTATATAACCCAGTGCCTCAGCTAATATCAGCCTGAGTGTACTAATAAAACCATGTGAATATCCAGACGATACCAAAAGAGTATTGGTTGGTCCCGGCATAATTAAGACCATACTCACCATACTGGCAATTCTTATATAATCGTAGTAACTATTCATAGTATCCTCAATGGCTGTTATAGATAATAATTAATTACTTGAAATATAATAGGAAATTTTTAATAAAAAATTTCATCACGTTCCTCCATTTCTTTAAATTAGCAATAATAAGTTATAGTCATTAAATACTATGACTTTCATTTAATAGCTATTAGCTGCGTATTTTCTTCAAATGTTAGTAGTCTCAATAACTCCAATTCAATAATAAAAGATACAAAAAATCTGTCCTAATATAGGCCACAAAATCAAATAATTACAGTAAACAAAAAGTATTTCGCTAAATGATCCTTCTAAGTTATCAATCATCGATAAAATTTCGCTATCGGAATTAGCATTAGAAAACACTAACTCACAGATCAATACTATACAAAAAAATATGAAACTCCGTATCAGCCTAGGGGCTATTTCTAGAATATAGCAGCACCAATCCATATATAACTAATATCATTTCTATATATGGTCGATATCATTTCAATATATAAAGAATATCGTTTCAATACACGGCTAGTATCATTTCAGTATATTACTAATAAAGGAGTATCCTCTAGCCAATCATCTTGATTATAATTATTAGAATCAACAATTGAAAAATTAGTTCCAAGATTTTTAAAAATTGTGATTTTAGTCCAAATTCATCCTTTATCTGATCCCTCATAAAATAAATAGAAAAATTAGAGAAATCATTAAATCAGCACGAGTCTGGTTGATAACTTTAGCGATATCTAGCTATATTAGAAATGCGCTGCCCTATGAAATTTTCACATATAAAACAATAATATGAACAAAACACAAAAAACAAACAGAAATTTTTATTTGCATATTATTGCTATCTGAGTGATATAAATATTCTATTCCAGAATATTTTTGAATTTATTTAAACAAATATATAAATAAGAGCGAAATACTTTTTCTTTTATCAATTCAACAAAAAATCATTACTGTTAATAAAATAAACTTTAACTATCATTCATAATCTTAATAAATGATTTTATACCTAAATTTCGACGCCGTATAAATTAATACGGCGCCGAAATTTTAGAATTATCGCTCCCAATAAGACTCTTCCAAACTGTCTTCTTTTTCAGGTAAGCCACGACTTAATCGTGGGGAATGCTGACTCAATACCTGATAGCTAACTCTATTTGCATATTTACAAACCTGAGCAAGTGATGAATATGTCAGATAAGTACGGAGATGTTTACTGGAATTAGGCACATTCATTCTATGGTGATTATTAGCCGTTATATCATGCAGTAAAGCAGATAAAGCACCATCACCAGCACCATTGGTATTCATGATTTTTTCCGGCCCCCCCATATAAGGTTCAATATGGGAATAAACTTTCATTGGGATTTGGCAATCAGATTTACGCATAGCGCGGCTGAATTCATAACGGTTAAATTCAGCAATAGCCCCCGGTAGCAATGGGTGAGTTGTCTGACGCATGTAATCTTTTTCCGTATAACCTGCCATATATAATCCAGCTGGACCAGCGGTACACAAAACCAAATCGACCCAATCCAGCGCCATATCTGAAGCTAATAGCGGATCACTGCAACCAGTAAGCTCATAAGCCTCATCTTCATTCATTGCCAAAACAGAAATATTCTCAACTAAAAAGTCACGCCACCATTGTGGATCATCAGCAATAACGTATTTTGTCCCCAGCGTCAGAACGACAGGCACACTATGTTTTTTCGCATATTCAATAGCCTTCATAGTCGCTTCTGGCATTGGTTCTCCCGGTTTACAACGAACCAAGTAAGCGGTTAACACCAATGCAGAAGCTTCAGCAATAATCTTCTCAGGAATACTCTCCGGCTTAAGTTGATTCATTTGCCCAGGACTGATGGCAAAAGTGCGCTCACCATTTTCCGTTACTAGCGTAAAACAGCGCCCAATTGCCCCGTTCACACCTTGTAAGTAGTTCAGATCAGTACGACTAGATGTGTTACATAAATAGCGGTAAGCATAACTGCCAATCTGAATATTATTGCACATAGTACCTAGTAAGACAGAACGATCATCGGCAAGAACCGAGTAATTATGTAAGGTATTACCAATAGTGCCGCCAGCAAATTCGTGGCTAATAAGATTATTATCAGTAAGTTCTTTATACAGGGCTTCAGCGACATCATCTTCAATAACTAATGAATGCCCTTGGCTGAGGTTATAGCGCTGGATAAAATCTTCGTCTACTTTCGCTTCAATATCTACTAATGTCTGATCGATGCCAACGATATAAGCTCGGTTATTCTCACCATCCATCATCTCTTTAATTGGCTGGAGTAAAGGATCACGCAGACTGACGGGAAAATAGTGTTTTGATTTACGTTTACCGGGGAATTTCATTTTTGGTTGATGCTATAACGCTAAAAGATGCAGCATATTAGCACAACAAAAGACTAACAGGCAGCAAATGTCATTCGACATTTGCTACCAAAAAAACTACGCCGCTTTCTGACGACTACGTGCCATATGACGAATCAGAACAAACACTACAGCCAAGATCAGCCCAACGAAAGCACTGCCTACTAAAATAAGTAAACGCTTCGGTGAATCTTTCGCCGTTGGCTCATAAGGAGCCTGCATATATTTGAATGGTTGGAAATTAACTGTGTCTATTTTAAGTGCTTTAAGCGCCTTTATATAGAACAAACGGTTACGTAAGTCAGCATCAACTGAGGTGGGATCTTTAATATCCTCCGTAATTTTCAGCTTACGTTGTAATGCATCAGCCCCCAAAGCAATGGAATAATCTGGATCGTCTTTGATCATTGCACCTTCACTGGAAATAGGTTTTTTAATTCCTGCTGAATTAGCAATAGATAATGCATGTTTCAATCGCTCAATATTTGCTTCCTGTACGTTATTCACACGATTTAAATCAACCTTATATAAACCTTCAGAGTAAGCAAGCTTTTGTTTTACCATATCACTTAATTCACTCTTCACCTGCTCATGAACAACAGACGACACATAGTCAATATAGCCATTTAACAGGTTATATGCATCCTCAGCAGTTCCAGCACTGAAAATCAATTTAGTTTCACCATTTTCATCATCTTTCTCCGCTTTTGAAGAAGATGAAATATTATCATTTACAATCTTTTCAATAAGTTTTCTTTTTGCAAGCGGTGAATGATCATCTGATTTCGCTATCAGATTTTTAAAATAATCTGTATTGATCAGATATTCTTCACGTAAAACCCGTGAATTAAAATTATTTAAAAAATTATTATACAACGACGACGAAGTTATTGATGATTGTAAACTTAAAACCTCTAAATTAGTCAGGGTATCTTTAAGTGGTTGTATCTCTTCAAGTTGAGGTTTAACAACAGAAGCCGAACTACTCCACTTTTGTGGCATCAAAGATGCTGCTGCAAAGCCAATAACAGCAAAAAGAATAGTAACAGCAATAATCAATAACTTTGATTGAAATAAAACAGAGAATAACTCAAACAAATCAATTTCATCATCTTGTTTTGAATTGTAATAATTAAAATATTCTTCATTTAAGTTAGTGCCTTTAATCGGTTTATTACTCATTATTTATATCCAAATTCAAATATGCTGTTACTAATTGATATACAAAACATCATCCCACTAGCCCATAGGTTAATTCCCATTTACCCTGAAATAAGTATGGCATTCCCACCAAGCTAGCATCCGTGTAGCAATATACCCTAAAAAGCCAATGAACCCTAATGATAGATTAATCCTATCACTATTCATTCCCGTTTCTGACAAACCCGTTAACCAACGTTTCAAGGAGTAAAATATGGCTTGTATTGTCGTTAAGCGCAGGAATATATTCGAATTTTTCTCCACCAGTACTCAGAAATATCTCTTTATTTAGCTGTTTTATCTCTTCCAAAGTTTCCAGACAATCAGACGAAAAGCCGGGGCAAATCACCTGGATATGTTTTATTCCCTGATTAGGCAGGGATTTCACTGTTTGATCCATATATGGCGTCAACCATTGTTCACGACCAAAACGTGACTGATAAGCCACCATTACCCGTTCTGCCGGATAATTAATTGCCTGCTTTAGTAAGCGTGTTGTTAACTTACACTGTTCAGCATAAATATCACCCGTATCAGCATAACGCTGCGGAATGCTATGGTAGGAAAACAATAATCGGTCTGGTTGACCATGCTTATCGAAACTCTGCTCAATAGTCTCTTTCAGCGCAGAAATATAGGCCGGATGATCAGCATAACTACGAATAAAGTGAATCCCAGGAATAGTACGATATTTCTGCAATACCTGACTGACACCATCAAATACCGCCGCAGATGAGGAACTAGAATATTGGGGATAAAGTGGTAACACAATCAGCTGCTCAACATTCTGCTTAAGTAAGTTGTCAATCGCTTGCTCAAGAGATGGAGAGCCGTAATTCATTCCAAGTTCAACAGGGATGTCAGCAAGTCTTTCTGCCAGTAATTTCTGTTGCCGACGGCCATATACTAACAGAGGAGAACCTTCATCCATCCAAATTTTCTGATATAACTTTGCTACACGTGAAGAGCGCAAAGGCAAAACAAATCCATATAATATTGGCTTCCAGATGAATCGAGATAAGTCTATGACTCTTTTATCGCTCAGAAACTCAGCTAAATAACGTCTTACAGCCTTAGTTGTCGGTTTATCAGGAGTACCAAGATTAACTAATAAAACACCATATTTACCGTTGCTCATTATGTCGATCCTTAATTGTTTTGCTAGTGAAAACCCTAACACAATAAAATACAGATGAAAATCATGTTTATCTACGCAAACAATGAGGAAAAACCGACCAATTTACATGATATAGTAAATAAATAATATAAGATAAGGCGACTTGTTAGTCGCCTTCTAAGAACCATTTAGGTTGATTAACCTAAAATTTCAGTTAATTCTTCGCTAATCTCAGATACCTTACGAGTACCATCAATTCTAAAATATTTAGTATAATCTATCTCTGCTTCTTTTCGGTAGTAGGATACTAAAGGTGCTGTCAGTTGATGATATTCAACTAAACGTTTACGCACGATATCTTCGTGGTCGTCTTTACGAACGGTCAACTCTTCACCCGTAACATCATCCTTGTTCTCCACTGCCGGCGGATTAAATTTGATGTGATAAACACGGCCAGATGGCGCATGTATACGGCGCCCAATGATACGTTCAATGATGAGTTCATCGGGAACATCGAACTCCAGGACATAATCAACATTAATCCCCGCTTCTTTCATTGCATCAGCTTGGGGAATAGTACGGGGGAACCCATCCAACAAGAAACCATTGCGGCAGTCATCTTGTGTGATGCGCTCTTTGACCAAAGCAATTACCAGTTCATCAGTGACCAGCTTGCCATGATCCATCAGCGCTTTCGCTTTTAAACCCAATTCTGTGCCAGCCTTAACCGCAGTACGCAACATATCGCCAGTAGAAATTTGAGGGACCCCATATTTCTCCACGATGAATTGCGCCTGAGTCCCTTTACCGGCGCCCGGAGCGCCCAGCAGAATAATACGCATTGCGTAAATCCCCTTGCTAGTTAGTTTTTATATTTTCAGAAAACGAATCACCATACCATTTAGCATGGGGTTCGCTCAAGGAAACAGGTAAACGATTTCGTGATATTTTTCTGTAAAAATAAACCACGCCCCATCTTATTATTAGAGGCGTGGTTTACAATCGTTATCAAGAAATATAGTTAAATCAAGCTTTTTCAGACAATAGCAATTGATTCATACGGCGAATAAACTGATTTGGGTCTTCTAATGTGCCACGTTCGGCAAACAATGCCTGATCAAGCAACAGTTCAATCCAATCCGCAAATTGAGCCTCATCACTGATATCAGCAGCCAGTTTTACCAACTGATGATCAGGATTCAGTTCAAAATTGTACTTAACATCCGGCACTTGTTGACCAGCCGCAGCAAACAATTTCGCCATCTGCGTGCTCATTTCATCCGCATTTGTTGTCACAATTGCTGGAGTATCAGTCAGACGGTGAGTCAATTTAACCTCTTTCACGCGATCACCAAGCAGTGTTTTCACACGCTCAACAAACGGTTCCAGTTGCTTTTCAATTTCTTCCTGCTCGGCTTTGTTTTCATCTGCCAGTTTATCCAGGGACTCATCGGCTTTACTGACTGATTGGAATTTTTTACCATCAAAATCAGTGAGGTATCCCATCATCCATTCATCAATGCGCTCTGACAGCAACAGAACTTCAATACCTTTTTTACGGAACAGCTCCAAATGAGGACTGTTTTTCGCCGCAGCGTAACTGTCTGCGGTGATGTAGTAGATCTTATCCTGACCTTCGGTCAGCCTGCTAACATACTCTTCCAGAGAAACTGTCTGTGCCGAGCTATCATTATGAGTAGAAGCAAAACGCAGCAATTTAGCGATAGTTTCCTTATTGGTACTATCCTCTGCCGGACCTTCTTTCATTACCAGACCAAACTGTTGCCAGAATTGCTGGTACTTTTCCGCATCATCTTTCGCCAGTTTATCCAGCATCTGTAATGCACGTTTGGTCAATGCATTACGTAAATTACGAGTAATAGAATTATCTTGTAAGATTTCACGGGAAACGTTCAGCGGCAAATCGTTGGAGTCAATCAGGCCGCGGACAAAGCGTAAATAGTTCGGCATAAACTGTTCCGCATCATCCATAATAAACACACGCTGGACATACAATTTCAGCCCGTGCTTATGCTCACGGTTCCACATATCCCACGGAGCCTGAGACGGAATATAGAGCATGCTAGTATATTCCTGTTTACCTTCTACGCGGTTATGGCTCCAGATCAGCGGATCAGAAAAATCATGAGAAATATGTTTGTAGAACTCTTTGTACTCTTCATCTGTAATTTCAGATTTGCCACGAGTCCACAAAGCTTGAGCTTTATTAATCTTTTCCCAAGTTACTGTATCCTCTTCTCCCTCTTCTTCGCTCTTGTTTTTGGTTTCAATTTCAACTGGCAAAGCAATATGGTCAGAGTATTTACTGATAACAGAACGCAAACGCCAGTCATTCAGGAATTCATCTTCTCCTTCACGTAAATGAAGGGTGATTTCTGTACCGCGCGTCTCTTTTTCAATATCAGCAACCGTGTAATCGCCTTCTCCGGCAGACTCCCAAAATACGCCCTGATCAATTAAAGCGCCAGCCGCACGAGTACGTACAGTGACTTTATCAGACACAATAAATGCAGAGTAAAACCCAACACCAAACTGACCAATTAACTGGCTGTCTTTAGCCTGATCTGAACCAATAGATTCCAGAAAAGCTTTTGTTCCTGATTTAGCGATTGTTCCAAGATTATCGATAACTTCATCACGAGTCATTCCAATGCCATTATCACTGATCGTGATGCTTCTCTTTTCTTTATCAAAAGAAAGACGAACGCGTAGTTCACCATCATTTTCATAAAGTTCTGGAACAGATAATGCGCGGAAACGTAATTTGTCAGCAGCATCGGAAGCGTTTGAGATTAGCTCACGAAGGAAAATCTCTTTATTGGAATAGAGTGAATGGATCATTAATTGCAGAAGTTGTTTTACTTCAGACTGAAATCCACGGGTTTCCTGACCTTTCATACTCATTTATTACCTCAATCTAAATCCAGTTCAGATAGACAAAATCAGACGATAATATGCAGATGGGGATAAATAAGTTGAATTTCAAGTTTGATTATCCAAAAGAATTATGAAGTCACTTTTGCGGATAACAAAATGAACTAAAAGGCATGCGCCACATAAATGTAGCGCCTCAAAACCTTTACGATTTGCTCTAACCAGACTACAACTCTGTTCAAGCACATATTCAATCACAACTCGAAAACCGTAAGGCATTAACAGAAAATCAATAAGTAATCTTCTGCCGCCCGGCAATTGAATGAGACAATGTTGTACCGTCTACCATCTCAAGTTCACCACCAACCGGTACACCATGAGCAATACGACTTGCTGTCACACCGTACTGAACGCATATCTCTGCGATATAATTGGCAGTAGCCTCTCCCTCCACTGTCGGATTGGTCGCCAGAATCACCTCTGAAATCTCTTCAGTGGCGAGACGATCCTCAAGACGATCTAAACCGATATCCATTGGACCAATGCCATCTAATGGGGATAAATGCCCCATCAATACAAAGTAACGCCCGGCAAACTGCCCAGTTTGTTCAATAGCATGAATATCCGCAGGGCTTTCAACCACACAGATTTGACCGTTTTGTTGACGGCGTGGATTAGCACAAATCGTGCACTGTTCCTGTTCGGTAAAAGTCCGGCAATATTTGCAGTGTCCAATTTCTGACATCGCTCTGGTCAATGCCTGAGCCAAACGCATTCCACCACTGCGATCACGCTGTAGCAGATGAAAAGCCATCCGCTGCGCAGATTTAGGGCCAACCCCTGGTAAACAGCGTAATGCTTCCATCAAGGATTCAAGGAGAGGACTGGTTTGCATCAGAATGGCATCTTAAAGCCTGGCGGCAATTGCATCCCACTGGAAACACTTGCCATTTTCTCTTTCTGAGTCTCTTCAATACGACGAGCTGCGTCGTTGAATGCAGCAGCAATCAGGTCCTCCAGCATCTCTTTGTCATCTTCCATCAGGCTTGGATCGATCTCAACACGACGGCAATTATGAGCACCATTGATAGTCACTTTAACCAGACCTGCACCCGATTCACCCGTCACTTCCAGATTGGCGATTTCTTCTTGCATTTTCTGCATTTTGTCCTGCATTTGCTGGGCCTGTTTCATCAAATTGCCCAAACCACCTTTACCAAACATAGATTTCTCTCTTCGCTATGGCTACATCGTACAACAAGGTACAGATTGCAGCATGGTTAAACCGGTCGGATACTCTCTTCATCCAATTCAGCATCAAATACCTGCCGCAATGTTTGAATAGTTTTATCCGCAATAATTGATTGGCGAGCTTGTGCCAATTTCTCTTCATAAATGGCTTGTCGCCACTCCAGCGGAGTTTTCTCCGCAGGATTATCATCTTCAATAATGCTGAATTCAACCGTTGCGCCATACAACTCGCTCAAAGCCCCCGCTAATGATTTTTGTGCGAAAGCGGAATTAAGGTGACGCTGGCTCGAACGTAGGTGTAAACGGATATTATTTGCACTAATCTGCTCTTTAAACGCATTTAATGCCAATTGCTGCACCAGCTTAGGAATTTTAAGTTTACCAACTTCTGCGGCCCATGCATCTCTCTGTTTAGATTCTTCCGCTAATTTATCTACCAGCTCTGGGGTTTTCTCATGTTCCAAAGCTGTTCTTAAAGCCTTTGGTGTAGCCACATGAGTTTCTGTTTTCTCCTCAATATTCTTGGCTCGCCAACGATAAGCTTCTTTTTTCTCAGGTTTGTTTTCCTGTTTTTTATCTATTGATGACTGAGGCCGCTGTCCTGACACTGCGGCAAGCCGTTCCAATGCTGAAGTTGTTGACTTCATTTTAACAGGTGTAGCCGATTCAGGCTTTTTTGTTGGCGTTTGCTCTTGCTGTCGGGATAACACACTCCTTGCTTTCAGCAACTGCGCGGTTGGGCTTGATGAAAGCGCCTGAGGTATCTGAGGTTGCGACGGAGAAGTTCTATCCAATTGTGCCGGTTCATTAATATCATTAGCAGGTGGCACATCCCCCTGATCACTCTGTTTATGTTTCGGCTGTGCTGTAACTGGTGTTGTAACTGATGGTATAACCGCAGGATTTACCACCGGCGCAGCAACCTCTTCAATAACTTTTTTGGGATGAAATGCCAAAGCTCTGAACAGAGCCATTTCAACCCCCATCCTGCGCTCCGGTGCATACGGCAAGTCCCTACGACCAATCAGCAAAGTTTGATAATAAAGTTGCAAATCTTCCGGTGAAATAGCTTTTGCCAATATGCGCAAACGACCTTCAATCGATGAAGAAACGATCTCTGGTTGGGAAGGTAATAGTTGGAGCATTGCAATACGATGTAGCAATGAAAGGATCTCTACCAACAAATCTTCCCAGTCAGCACCACGTGAAGCAACTTGTTCCACCAATGCCATAACCTGCTGACCGTCAGCTCGAATCAATGCTTCAATAATTGATAACGGTTGCTCATCATCTAATGTTCCTAGCATCAAGCTAACTATTTCGGCTGTTACCTGGCCCTGCCCGATAGCAATAGCCTGATCTGTTAGACTCAACGCATCACGCATGCTGCCATCAGCAGCGCGAGCCAATAGCTGACGAGCACGGCTGTCACTCTCTATATGTTCAGCTTTAAGAATACGTTCAAGCTGATCGCTTATTTGACCAATATCCAGCGATTTGAGATGGAACTGCAAGCAACGGGAAAGAATGGTCACTGGCAATTTTTGCGGATCAGTCGTTGCCAGTAGAAATTTCACATGCTCAGGCGGCTCTTCCAACGTTTTCAATAACGCATTGAAGCTGTGTCGGGAAAGCATATGCACTTCATCAATCAGGTAGACTTTAAAACGCCCACGAGCCGGAGCATATTGCACATTATCTAGCAATTCACGCGTATCTTCGACTTTGGTACGGGAAGCCGCATCAATTTCAATTAAATCGACAAATCGCCCCTGTTCAATTTCAAGGCAATTAACACATTTACCACAAGGCTCATCAGTAATACCCGTTTCACAATTTAGCCCTTTGGCAAACAAACGGGCGATCGTTGTTTTCCCGACACCTCTCGTGCCAGAAAATAAGTAGGCGTGATGAAGCCGACCGTGGGCAAGACCATTAGCCAACGCAGTCAGGATATATTCCTGACCAATAACATCAGAAAATATTTGTGGGCGCCACTTACGGGCAAGTACCTGATAGCTCATTGATACCGGGAAAATCGAATACAGTTGGGTACCATGCTAACACAGCCTCACTACAGACAGCGAGGCCGATATGTTAGTAATACGAAAATAAGCAGATTAATGATCTGGGAATTCAAGTAGAGTAAAACTACTTACACCTTGTTTTTGCAGACGCTCAGCACCGCCTAAACCAAGCAAACCAATAATAAAGGCCGCTTCAAAAACTTCACCGCCTAAGCGACGGATTAAACGAACAGTGGCTTCAACCGTTCCCCCCGTTGCCAGCAAATCATCAATAACCAACACCTTATCGTTTTCTTTTACGCTATCTTTATGCATTTCCAACTTATCAGCGCCATACTCTAGATCGTACGTTTCACTCAATGTTTCCCGAGGTAGTTTGCCCGCTTTACGAACAGGAACAAAACCAACACCAAGACGTAACGCAACCGGAGCGCCAAACAGAAAACCTCGAGCTTCAGTGCCAACAACTTTTGTAATGCCTTTGTCCTGATATCGTTCTACCAGAAGATTAATTGTTGTTTGGTAGGCAAGAGGGTTATCCAATAAAGTGGTTATATCACGAAAAAGAATCCCTGGTTTCGGATAATCAGGAATCGTTTCAATGCTGTCTTTAATAAATTGCAGTTGCTGCGCGTTTGCGGTCATAATCGGGCCAATGATGAGTAGAACACGGAGGTTCTAAAATCTATGTAAACTGATAGAAAAAAGCAACTGATGAACACGCATCAGCCTACTTTTTGTCGTCCCAGATTAATTCTGCTTCGCAAGATATAACCATTTTAGGGTATAAATGAATACACAGCCGTTATTAAATTTACTCGAAAAACAGGTCGATATACTGGCAGAAGAGATAGCGCCATTAGCTGACACGCCATTCTCTACTGCCCGGTTTGATCAGGCTTTATTTAACCGACATAGCGATAAACTCCGAGGCTATCTACAAGAAGTCAGGCACAACATGGAACAACTCAAAGAGTGTGTTCAGGATCACCGAACCGAACAGGTCGCATTTCTAACTGAACGCCTAGTTGCCCAAATAGAGGCATTAAAGCGTGAATTGTCCACCCAATCATTGAGAAAAAAAGAGAGCCGATTTGAACATAAACAACAAGCTACTGACCTGTATCACAAACTGGCTGAACATCAGGATTATGAACGCCGTCTACTCGCAATGATCAATGATAGAGAGCTAAAATTGAATCAACAAACTACACTTAGTCATCAACAAAAAATACAGAAAGAAATCGCGGCATTAGCCGGAAGGCTAGCACGTTGCCGTCAATCTCTAACACGAATTGAAAAATCAATTGAATACAAAGAGAACATGGACTAACGATTCAGATGAGGAATGTTTTATGTCCGTCGAACATGCACCACCCGAAGTTCAACTTGCTGTTGATCTGATCTATTTACTGGAATGCAATGAAATCACTCCTGAAATCGCACTCGCCGCACTGGAAATAGTCAAACACGACTATCAAGCAAAATTAGCGAAGCAATCACCGTCGACAAAGGAGTATTGAGCCATTTACTTCAACACCTCAATAAATACCCTGATCGATACTATAAAAGATTCGCGTTTATCTTAAGTATGTGATCATACATTCATATCAATATCAGCCTTTGCAAAATTTCAAACGGCTTTATATCCTCACTCGCTTTTTCCACTATTTCGTTTAAGAAACGTTGAAGAATAATCATCCGCAGCAATTCGAGTACAAAGCGGTTCCCACTCACAGCCTACACAAGCGGCTCTTATGATCCCACGATTAAAAGCCCATCTCGCCCGTTTTAAATAGGTTTCATCAAGCCTCAACGTATAACCTACCTCAATTGATCGGCCCATAAGAGAACCAATGGCTTCCAAAGCTCGACCATCCCGGACAATAACACTCTCGCCAAAACAATGAGGTTTGTCTTCTCCAAGCAAAGGAATACATATGTCATCCGGCCCTGCCACAATCAGAATATCTTCATCCCGAATTCGAGGAATAATCCTATTATAATTTTCAACAAAATCAGGGGAATATCCGTTGCCAGCGTAGGTAAGTATACACAAAAAGTGATGACCTCTCAGAGATATTGTCATTATTGCGCTCCAGAATGTGATCAGATGTTGCATTTTTATACAACCAATGCTATATGATTAATACTGACCATCAATAGATCAGTTTTTCTAATATAAAGAAAATCGGCTAGGAATCGACTACTATGTCGTCACGGTGGGTATCAAACGAGCTTGTCAAATTATCATCAGAAAGCTTGCAGGCAATCATAGATAACAAGATTCCAGCAGCGATGATAGATGATTTTGCAACTCAAGAAGAAGCAGAACAGCTTTCGTCTGCAATACTGAGCATGAAGGCAAAGCCATATGAGTTTGGAAGGCCGGGGTCTTATTTAGGAAATCCACTCGCTCATTACCGTAATCGACCAAAAGAGCAATATTTCGCTCAAGTTAGCGTAGCTGAACAAGATCTCACCCAAATTATCAATCAAGCTTTTGATCCAGTTGCTCGGTTCATACGATATATCAATCACGATACAAATTTCAGCATTTCGGTCGCTGAAGAACCGGGATTTGGCCCCTATTTTGCCGGTATCGTCCGGATTATCTCCGGTGGTTCGGATCTACATGTGGACTACGCACCTACTTTTGCGAAAGGAAATTTAGTCGTCGGAGATATATCGACTCAACTTGCCTGGAACCTCTATATTTTATCTCCCTCTCAGGGAGGAGAAACCGTGATCTATAACCAACCATTCAAGAGTACTGTCGTTGATAAAACGTACAAACCGTATGATCGTGCTTTATTGGTTGATTGTGAGTCTTTCACTTTCCGACCTCAAGTTGGCTCTGTCGTCATTTTCAACACCAGTAACCCTCATATTATCCTGCCTGCAAGCAGCAATCGCATTGCAACAGGCTCCTTCATCGGTGTATTAAATGAGAAAAAGTTGATTTTATGGTCGTAATAGTATTTCAGTAAGATATCTGGAAGTTGAACATTAAGAGCACTTTTTCCTACCCTACCGCTATTTTATATGTTGTAACAATTATCACGAGGGAAATGTCGTGATATGCAGAAAAACTACAATTAACTGACATTATATCTTTAAGTTACCGTTGAGGGTTATCGTCCAGTCGTCTGGTCCATAATAAACACAATGATGACACTTAAGAACGCGGTTCAAGAGTAGGGTAAGCCCGACGGACCGTCTTCGCAATCAAAATAACCAGTACGATTTTGATAATATCTCCCGGTATGAACCCAATTGAACCTACGGCTGCTTGCCGAATGCTGATATTAGCAAATAAGGCAATCCACGGGATACCTATGACATAAACAACCATAATTCCGCCAAAGACAAGAAATACTGCTTCTTTAAAGGTATTCAGTTTTGCAAGATTCTTCTCATACAAATAGCCGATGACAAAAGCGGCAATCGGCCATGACAAAATAAAACCACCACTTGGACTGAGAAATACACTCAATCCTCCCCTCCCTCCAGACATTACCGGTAATCCAACGGAAACAAACACACAAAAGAGCAACAGTGCTAATCCACCCCGTTTCGCACCAATGATGGCACCAGCAAGCATTACTCCCATTGACTGCGCTGTTATCGGAACGCCCACAACGGGAAGTGTCAGTGGCGGAAATAAACCCAGTGCTACGGTTAGAGAGGCAAATAGTGCTATATAAACAATATCTTTGGTAGACATTTAATCCCCCTTTCTTTTCGATAAAGCCACAACCCCTGCTTTACTTGCTGCTTGATTTATTTCTGTCAAATCCTGGATCATAGGACCGAGCTTCAATAGCAGCAGAAATATCGTCTGCCATTTTGAGCATTCGCACAATAACAGGAACTGCAATTGCAATGACACTCTTATCGAGACCTCTTGCTTTCTGCGCCTCCCGTACTTCTTCTGTAATTGACGCCAGAACAGGGATAAACCGCAAAGCAAGCGATAGAGCCAAACTCACTTTTCCAGGATTGATGCCAAGATAGTACAACCATCCAAGGCCCTTTTCCAAGGCGTCGATCATATCAGAAGAACGAGTAGTAAGAGTGACAAGTGAGGCCAGCAATAAAAGTGAGACAAGACGAACTACCACAAGTACACCTGCGGTCCAGTGGTGTAGAAGCAATTGGACTATAAAAATAAGTACGAAGATCCATAGCGCTGGCCGTAATTGCATCCAAGCAGTTTTTAATGAGATTCTGGCTAATAAGTATAAAAGTACTATGCACGCCAACGCTGCAACAGAGAGATCGATACGTGGAATAACGAAAAGTAATGTTCCCAGAATGACCAAAGCAATAATTTTAAACCCCGGGCTAATTCTATGTACAAATGATGAACCAGGGTTATACCCAGACAGGCTCATAACATCATCCTTACGTATTCAGGAATAGCAATAGAGGGTATGTCATCAACAACAACGCGACCATCATCAAAAACCAGAACACGATCAAATCCCGCCAAAAAATCAAGGTCATGAGAAACTACAATCACAGTTTGAGATAAGTTATCGATTGCTTCAGCAACACGGCGCTTGTTTCGTAAATCCAACAAGGTTGTAGGCTCATCGAAAATAATGTAATCGGGCTCCATCACAAGGACACCAGAAATCGCAAGGAGTTGTTTCTGACCACCACTTAAAAGATGAGCAGGATGCTCCCTAAATTGAAGTAAATTATAGCGTGAAAGGGCCTCCTGCGTTCTTTGCCGAATCTTGTCCTTGGTAAAACCGAGATTTTTCATTCCAAAGGCCAAATCCTCCTCAACGACTGGAAAAACGATCTGATTGTCAGGATTCTGGAATACGAAACCAACCTTACGTCGGATCGCCTTACCCTCTGTTCTGGTGTTCAAACCATCCACCAAAACATCACCACTTTTCGGTACCAATAATCCATTAAGAAGACGTGCAAATGTACTTTTGCCACAACCGTTACTACCTATGATGGCAATCCGTTTTTCCTTAAGCTGCAAATTTAATTCTTTCAATATTACTCGCTCGCCATAGGCATGCGTCACATTTCGTACTTCCAACATAGATGGTTATCTCTTAACATTGCAGCCAGCAACTTAACACTACTCCTACTTAGCACTGTGTCTGCCTACAGAATCCGTAGGGAAAATTCAATCAATATACTGATTTCAGCGTTATCAACCAGTTCCAACTTGCTGATATCACAAGCTCCTGTTCCACCCTTCTAAATTTAATCAGTACATTTTATACAGTCAGAATCTTAAAAATTTACCTTAAGTTATAGCTTTTCTTTGACCTCTTCCCTAACAAAACCGGCAACAGCATCTGATATTAGAAATATTTTCAACTTAGTTTCTCTGTCTCATCTCTTATATAGCAGCAGATAAACAAAGAGCATAAGATAATGATTTTTTGCCATTAGCCACATTGTTAGCAATTACCAAAATAGAATTCACCTCTATTATTCTGGCTCTTCATTTTTCAGCAACTTTCATATGCTCACTATATTTAAGCATATCGATAAAACTATCTACTAACGACTCCGCTTCTTTCTGAATATCAAAACTATCTGGCGCAAATAACCAGTTTTCCAGCAAGCCCGTTATCAATCCCCTTAACATGATAGCCGCTCGCCGCAGATGAAGATTATAAGGAAGCTGGCCTGATGCAATACAACCAGAAAGAGATTCTTCAATACGAACATAGTCTGCAACACACAGCTCCTGACGGACTTCCACCAAGGCAGACATTTCACCAACAAACTCACATTTGTGGAAAAAAATCTCCATTAATAGCCGGTTTTTCGGATCGTCAACGACCGACGTCAGGATATGGATGATTAAAGTTCTTAAAATCAGGAGTGGATTATTAGGATATTTTGCTTGATACTCTTTTTCTAATTCGTCAATCTTAGAATCTGTTATTCTACAGGCTTCGGAAAACAGGTCTACTTTATTTTTAAAGTGCCAGTAAATTGCCCCTCGGGTTACCCCGGCGGTTGTGGCAATATCTGTCAGTGAAGTAGCAGAGACACCGCGCTCAGAAAACTCTTTTATAGCTGCGTCTATAATCTGTTGCCGGGTCTCCTCAGCCTGTTGTTTAGTTTTTCGTGCCATACACTCTAATTTTAACCTAAAATGGATTTACATACATTCACGTATGTTTGTATTATAGCATGCTGTTATTAATGGAGTAATGGTTTTACGGATTGAAGGGTCAACATCTAAAAATATTGAGGTTTACTTATGCGAATAAACAGGGGAGTTTTGCCTCTGGCTACAATACTGGTATTCTCAGGCAGCTTAGCTCTTTCAGGATGTAACGACAAAAACTCTCAGCAGGCTGCTGGGAATCAACAGGCTCCTGAAGTCGGTATCGTGACGCTGAAAAATGAACCTCTGATGGTCACGACAGAACTTCCAGGCCGAACGTCAGCCTTCCGCATTGCAGAAGTTCGTCCACAAGTAAGTGGTATAATTCTGAAACGAAATTATAAAGAAGGTAGCGATGTAAAAGCAGGCACATCTTTATATCAGATAGATCCAGCAACTTACCAGGCTACCTATGACAGTGCTAAAGCTGATTTGGCAAAAGCTCAAGCTAATGCAGAGATCACACGCTTGACAGTAAACCGATATAAGTCACTGTTAGGTACAAACTATGTTAGTCAACAGGAATTTGATAAAGCCAGCGCTAACTATGCTGAAGCGAATGCTACAGTACAGGCAGCAAAAGCAACTGTAGAGACTGCCCGTATCAATTTGGCATATACCAAAGTTACAGCGCCGATTAGTGGTCGTTCCGGCAAATCGACTATAACTGAAGGCGCTCTAGTTTCTGTTGGTCAACCAACAGCACTGACAACTGTTCAACAACTAGATCCAATTTATGTGGATGTTACTCAGTCAAGTGATGATTATCTGCGTCTTAAAAGTGAAATCACCAAAGGTGTTGTGCAAAAAGGGGACAGTAAAGCTAAAGTTCACCTGATCATGGAAAATGGTAAAAATTACAGTGAAACAGGCTACTTGGAATTCTCTGATATCGCTGTAGATGAAACAACGGGCTCTATCACTATCCGTGCAATATTCCCTAATCCAAATGAAGAGTTACTGCCAGGCATGTTTGTTCGAGCAAAACTGGAAGAGGGTATTCGCCGGGATTCAATACTCGTTCCTCAGCAAGGAGTTACCCGTACACCTCGTGGTGAAGCTACTGTCATGGTGGTTGGTGCAGACGAAAAAGTCGAACCACGCGTTATCACCGCTAACCAAGCTATTGGTGATAAATGGCTAGTAACTTCCGGTCTGAAAGCAGGTGACCGGATCATTGTTACTGGTTTGCAAAAAATTAAACCCGGCATCCCGGTTAAAGCAGCAGAAGTAGACTTAAATGCAAAATCTGCTGCGAACCAAACTGAACCTGCGAAAAAGTCTTAATTTAGGAGTCGGTGATTCATGCCTAAGTTTTTTATAGATCGGCCAATCTTTGCATGGGTAATCGCAATTATCACCATGCTGGCTGGGCTGCTGGCAATTATGAAATTACCCGTGGCGCAATACCCTACTATCGCACCACCGGCGATTTCTATCGCCGCAACTTATCCCGGCGCAGATGCCACCACTGTACAAAACACAGTTACTCAGGTTATCGAACAGAACATGAATGGTATCGACAACCTGGTTTATATGTCTTCCGACAGTGATTCTGCTGGAAACATGAACATCACACTAACCTTTGAAGCGGGTACTAACCCTGACATTGCACAGGTGCAGGTGCAAAACAAGCTGCAACTCGCTATGCCTCTGTTACCACAAGAAGTACAACAGCAAGGGATACGTGTAGATAAGTCCACAACCTCTTTCCTAATGGTTGCCGGATTCATCTCTGAAGATGGTTCCATGTCACAGGACGATATCTCTGATTATGTTGGTGCAACTGTCAAGGACCCTTTAAGTCGCGTAACCGGTGTAGGTGATACAATGCTTTTCGGTAACCAGTATGCCATGCGTATCTGGTTAAATCCTGACAAGCTTGTTAACTACAAAATGACGACTTTAGATGTAATAAATGCAATCAAAGCGCAAAATAACCAAATAGCCGCCGGTCAATTAGGGGGAACTCCTCCCGTTCCAGGTCAACGCCTGAATGCTTCGATCATTGCTCAAACACGTCTAACCTCACCAGAAGAGTTCAGTAATATTCTCCTGCGCGTCAATACTGACGGTTCTCAGGTCCGTCTGAAAGATGTAGCAAACGTGGAACTAGGTGCAGAAAGTTACAACATCATTGCCCGCTATAACGGTAAACCTGCTGCGGGTATCGGTGTCAAACTAGCGACAGGCGCTAACGCTTTGGATACATCCAAAGCAGTAAAAGAAGCACTAAAAAATATGGAACCTTTCTTCCCTCACGGGCTGAAAATTGTCTATCCATATGACACCACACCATTCGTTAAAATCTCTATTAACGAAGTGGTAAAAACACTGGTTGAAGCAATTATGCTAGTGTTCGTGGTAATGTACCTATTTCTCCAAAATTTCCGCGCAACACTCATTCCAACTATTGCGGTTCCAGTCGTACTCTTAGGAACATTTGCGATACTCGCTACATTTGGCTATTCAATAAATACATTAACCATGTTTGCTATGGTTCTTGCCATTGGCTTACTGGTAGATGATGCCATTGTTGTTGTAGAAAACGTTGAACGAGTTATGCAGGAAGAAGGTCTATCGCCAAAAGAAGCAACAAGGAAATCAATGGGACAAATCCAAAGCGCCTTGGTTGGTATTGCAATGGTGCTGTCTGCTGTATTTATCCCAATGGCCTTCTTCGGCGGTTCAACCGGTGCAATTTATCGTCAATTCTCGATTACTATCGTATCTGCAATGGTACTCTCTGTGCTGGTAGCCTTAATCCTGACACCAGCTCTATGTGCCACTATGTTGAAACCCATTGCCAAAGGTAGCCACGGTAAGCAGACCGGCGTCTTTGGCTGGTTCAACCGCATATTTGACAAAAGTACCCACCACTATACTGACAGTGTTGGTCGTATTCTACGCAATACAGGCCGTTATCTGGTAATTTATGTATTCCTAGTGGCTGGTATGGCTGTCATGTTCACACGTTTACCATCTTCCTTTCTTCCTGAAGAAGATCAGGGAGTATTGCTGACAATGGTTCAATTACCTGCGGGGGCGACACAGGAACAAACAGAGAAAGTTCTGGATAAAATAAGCGATTACTTCAATACAGAAGAAAAAGATCGTGTGGTTTCTGTATTTACCGTCAGCGGCTTTGGTTTTAGTGGTCAAGGGCAAAACACTGGGTTAGGCTTTATAAGCCTGAAAGACTGGAGTGAACGTCCTGGCGCTGAAAACAAAGTACCTGCGATTGTTGCCAGGGCTAGCGCTCACTTCCAGAAAATCAAAGAAGGTATGGTTTTTGCGTTTAACATCCCGGCAATTGTAGAGTTAGGTTCAGCAACCGGCTTTGATTTTGAATTAATTGATAAAGCAAACCTTGGACATGACAAACTGACAGAAGCCCGTAACCAATTACTTGGCATGATACAACAGCATCCAGATATGTTAGTAGGTGTTCGTCCTAATGGTCAGGAAGATACTCCTCAATATCGGCTCAGAATTGATCAGGAAAAAGCTGAAGCTCTCGGTGTTTCCATTGCTGATATTAACTCAACACTCAGCACGATGTTTGGTAGTAACTATGTGAACGACTTTATTGATCGCGGTCGCGTCAAAAAAGTTTACGTTCAGTCGGAAGCACCTTATCGTATGTTGCCAAGTGATATCTACAAGCTGTATGTCCGTAACAAACAAGGTGAAATGGTTCCATTTTCTGCCTTTATAGATACATCCAAAGAACCCTGGACCTACGGCTCACCACGTCTGGAACGTTACAACGGTTTACCATCAATGGAAATTCTGGGTGAAGCAGCTCCAGGTAAAAGTACCGGCGATGCAATGGCCCTGATGGAAGAGCTGGCATCCAAGCTACCGAATGGGATCGGTTTCGATTGGACAGGTATGTCCTATCAAGAACGCCTATCCGGTAATCAGGCTCCAGCTCTGTATGCATTATCGTTGATAGTGGTATTCCTCTGTCTGGCAGCACTATATGAAAGCTGGTCAATTCCATTCTCAGTTATGTTAGTAGTACCATTGGGTATTGTTGGGGCCTTGTTGGCAACAACATTCCGCGGTTTGGATAACGATGTTTATTTTAAAGTTGGCTTATTAACCACTATCGGGTTGTCGGCGAAGAACGCGATACTCATCGTTGAATTCGCTAAGGATCTGATGGAAAAAGAAGGCAAGGGGTTGATAGAAGCTACGCTAGATGCGGTAAGAATGCGTCTTCGCCCAATCCTAATGACATCACTAGCATTTATGTTAGGTGTTATTCCCCTAGTACTGAGTAATGGTGCGGGCTCTGGCTCTCAAAACGCGGTGGGTACTGGGGTATTAGGCGGAATGATTGCAGCAACCTCGCTAGCAATCTTTTTCGTGCCAGTATTCTTTGTGGTTATAAGACGACGTTTCAGTAAGAAAGCGGAGGAGATTGAACCTGCGTCAGAATCTCATTAATGCTACCAACAATAACCAGAAGGCCGTCAAATCGGCCTTCTTAATATAATAGTTGCTTCCACCTAGCAAGATTCTGATCATTAACCTATCCGCTTAATCTTTAAGTAATTTTGTTTAAATTTAATTATGATCACCACTTATGAGTATAAAATAGCTTTAAAAATCCAAGCATTAGTGACTTTAATAAAATTAATATGAAAGTTGTCGGACAAAAATTACTTTATCTTTTTTTACACTAAATGACAAAAAACAATACCAGCACATAGTGACTTATGTAATAATGATGTTATATTCATTGATTATTGTAGCCATCAGGCTATAATCTGCCGTTACTGGTATCTGAGAGTAATACTGTTTTATATAAACCTACATATTAACTCACACATACTAGCCGATATTTATAGTTTATTGAGTTAAGGTATGAATTTTTGTTAAGAGCTGATCCTGATTTACCAGAAGAAAATCAGAGCTATCTGTAAAAAAGATAAATAATCCCAAAGAACGATTATAGATACATAATAATAATCTCTCGAAAAAAATTTTATAATACGTGTATATGCTTAGTGTTTAACTCAAAAAATTAAGTAATGGCATATACTGGAAGATCAACATAGCATGGATGAATATTCACTCAAGATGACATAATATTGATGAATTAAAATGCTTATGTGAGAATCTAAGGTAAGAGGTACGTCTAGTGCAAAGTACACAGAGATGAGACTAGTTGTGAAAAGAATTTTTACATCTCAGAATAATTTAGAGCTAAACAAATAGAACGAATACATATCAACTTTCGTTTAGCACTTTAAAATAAAATATTCTGATGATTTCAACCTTCTCTCTTGAATTGATAAATGTATTGATAATACATATACTTACAAATCTCCTGGAAACAAATTAAGATTAGCGTTTCCAGACTTGTGGAATGGTAAAAACTAATGAACGCTCAATCAGCGTCCCGTTACAGGATTTAAGTTGTTCCTTGAGCAAAATTTGATTGAATATTTCCCTCAATAATTTTTTATATATGTTAAATAAGAAAGGCGATTATGACTAAAACTGATTATCTGATGCGTTTAAGAAAATGCACCACGATTGATACACTAGAACGTGTGATTGAAAAGAACAAATATGAACTTTCAGGAGATGAACTTGAACTATTCTACTCTGCTGCGGATCACCGCCTAGCTGAGCTGACCATGAATAAACTGTATGATAGAATTCCACCTTCAGTATGGAAATACGTTCGCTAAAATAGTCTTTATCAGATAGAAAGTGATCCGAGCCGGTAAAGTGCTATCGGCTTATTTAGATCATCTATGTATTTAGGTTATCAATGAAAATTGGCGAGGGCTCTGCCAGCGACATCCCGGCACACACATCCCCTGCTATGGCTGCTTCCTTCCGGACCTGACCAAGTTAACAAGTTAGCGTTGCGGGAGAACCAACAGAGCCCCCATTGTGACGTGTTGCTTTAACTTCAAAGCGGCGCCATTATCATTCATACCTACTCAAATAGCAATACAAGCAGGCCCGAATGCTGATTTATTGCACATTACAAGTGAATACAATTAAGGAAATGTATTATCTAACGGCTTTCAACGTAATTTCGATATTTTTAGTCCTCCCATTATTAATCACTTCATACGCTGTATCTGTAACAAACATCAATCGACTATGCAGCGAAACAGAAGCACTGACAACAATGCGTGCCCCCGGCTTAATTTTGTCTGATTGATAAGGCAAAACAAAATGGAAAGGCGATTGTTTCCCTCCTAAACGCTCAACCTTCTGAGACAGAGTAACTGAAGGTGCATCAAGCAAAGATACATCAGATAAAGCCACTGTCAGAACAGCATCTGCTGGCAATGCTATACGCTGTAGTATATTAATATTGCCTTCAACAAAAGAGCGTTTCATTGGATTTTCAATCTTTTCCACCTGAGTATCTACTACCTCAGCACCTTTAGCATTACACCCAACCAAAGCAACCGCTAGTAGTACACCAACGGGGAGTTGCCATAACTTCATATACATTCCTCCATTATTAACTAACCTATACCCGTTATCTTTCAAGTTGCCTCTTTGTTGGCTGCGCTCACTCACCCCGGTCACATAGTTACCTATGCGCCCGGGGATTCGCTCCCTTGCCGTCGCGATGCGTCTTGAAATCCATAGGGTATATATTAAACATTAAAATAAATTAAAATATCAAATCATTAAATCTAAACCATCTGGATTATAGATTAAAAAATTGAATATCAGACACCAACAAATCTCATATTCTTTATTGCACTACTGTCAGGACTTAAAACATTTACAATTTAGTTATTTATTAATCATATATTAATGAGACAATAATCATCCCTTGTACTCTCGATAACCTAATAGAAAACAAAGGCATATTATGAGCAAGTCATTACAGAATCTGATAAATTTGATGAAATTGGAAAAAATTGAGGAAGGTATTTACCGAGGGCAAAGTAAAGATCTCGGTTTTCCTCAGGTTTTCGGGGGGCAGGTGATTGGTCAGGCACTGTATGCAGCCAAACAAACCGTTGTCGATGACCGGATGGGCAACTCTTTCCATAGCTATTTCTTACGCCCCGGAGACAGTCACAAACCTATCGTCTATGATGTTGAAATTCTACGTGATGGGGGAAGTTTTAGTGCCCGGAGAGTCAGTGCCATTCAAAATGGCAAACCTATCTTTTATATGACTGCCTCATTTCAAAGTCACGAAGAAGGTTTTGAACATCAGAATATGATGCCGGATGTACCATATCCAGAAGAACTTATCCCTCAGAACGAAATCGTGAAAAAGATGTCGCATCTACTGCCACAGAAGATGCAGAATATTCTTCTCTTTCCCTGCCCGCTAGAAATGAGGCCCGTAAAATATCACAGTCCATTTAATTGCCCACCAGAAGAACCTATACGCTATGTTTGGTTCCGCAGTAATGGCAATATGCCTGATGACCCTTTTATTCATCAATATCTACTTGGCTATGCCTCCGACTTTAACTTTCTGCCAACAGCATTACAGCCACATGGTGTCGGGTTCCTTGAGAAAAATATTCAGATAGCAACAATTGACCATTCTATGTGGTTTCACCGCCCGTTTAAACTAGACGACTGGCTACTATATGCTATAGATAGTCCATCAGCTTCTGGTGCCCGTGGTTTTGTTCGGGGACAAATTTATAATCGTGAAGGGATACTTGTTGCTTCCACTGTACAGGAAGGTCTGGTTAGGAAACGCAACAGATAAATGAATAAGGCAGCAAATTAAGAAACCAGCATTGTATTTTATGGTCTTATTGCTGCCTTTTAATATTACAACTTAATTATAAGCACTCTCTCCATGAGAATTAATATCCAACCCTTCCCTTTCAACTTCAACTGTAACCCGCAACCCTACCAACAGCTCTGCCATTTTAAAAGCAACAAAGGCAACAATGACTGACCAAACCACACAAACCAGTATACTAAAAGCCTGGATACCAACTTGCTCCAACATGGTTATACCCTCTGCATGCCCGGTTCCTCCCAAAGATTTAGCCGTAAAAACCCCAGTCAGGAGGCAACCCACGATCCCACATACGCCGTGTATACCAAATACATCACATACATCGTCAACGCGTAACCATCGTTTTAAAGCCACCACCCCCCAAAGTCCGGTAAAACCCGCGATCAGACCAATGATTAATGCACCACCAACACCCACCATTCCAGCAGCAGGTGTAATACCAACCAGTCCAGCAATACAGCCTGAACATGCTCCTAGAAGAGACGGCTTATTACGGAAAAACCATTCTGCAAAAACCCATGACAGAATAGCGGCAGCAGTCGCCACAATGGTATTTAAAAATGCCAGAGCAGCTATCTCATTAGCAGCATTAGCAGAACCCGCATTAAAACCGAACCAACCAATATAGAGCACAGCAGTACCAGTGAAAACCATCGGTAAATTATGTGGTTTAAATGCTTCTTTCCCAAAACCAGTGCGTTTTCCCAGCAAGTAAGCACCAACTAATCCAGCTACAGCAGCGTTAACATGAACAACTGTACCACCCGCAAAATCCAATGCTCCATCCTGTGAAAGTACACCACCGCCCCAAACCATATGCGCCATAGGCAGGTAAGAAAATGTCAACCACAGCACACTAAAAATTAACAAAGCCGAAAAGCGAATACGCTCCCCTAATGCACCAACAATCAAAGCAACAGTGATACAAGCGAAAGAACCCTGAAATGCCACATGAATTAGCTGATAAAAATTGCCACTTAAGTCAGTGAATGCCAAATTCTTTAGCATCATTTGACTAAAACCACCGAAAAAACCATTCCCTGGTTCAAAAGCCAGGCTGTAACCGTAAATCACCCACAACACACATACTAAAGCAAAGCTCACCATAACCTGAGCCATTAGCGATAAAACATTTTTACTCCGTAGCAATCCACCATAAAACAGAGCAATTCCCGGAATGGTCATAAACAGAACAAGGACTGTACAAATCATCATAAAAGCATTATCAGCTTTATCAGCAACGCCTTCCGCAGCCTGAGATAATGATGGTACACAACTGACCATAATACCGGCAGCCACTGAGAATCGTTTTTTCACATCTATCTTCTCTATCAGTAAGTTACAGTGCCGCATCATTAGTCTCTCCTGTTCTAATACGAATAGCCTGTTGTAATTCAACGACAAAAATTTTACCGTCGCCAACTTTTCCAGTGAAAGCTGATTGCTGAATAGCATGAATTACTTCCTCAACTAATTCATCTGCTACAGCAATATCTATCTTTATTTTAGGTAAAAAGTTGACATTATATTCAGCTCCACGGTAAAGCTCCGCATGCCCTTTCTGACGCCCAAATCCTTTTACCTCTGTTATGGTCAACCCCTGAACACCAAGATTAGAGAGAACTTCCCGAATATCCTCTAATTTGAATGGTTTTATAATTGTCGTAATGAGCTTCATATATCCCCCTTCCATCCGGCTATTATGTTTGCAATAAGGAAATAGCAAAGGGTGTGCCAGAAACTAAAAGAATATAGAAATCAAATAATAATAAAGAAAATAAAAATTCTGGAGAATAAGAAGGAGGGAGAGTAGCGGATATACTCTCCCAGAGTGCACCTAATCAGTGCAAGCCTGATTAAATTAGTACCTCTTTTTCAGAGATTGTGCCACAGTCATTTAGTGTCTCACCGACTTGTTGCAATTGATACATCTGATAATAACGTCCACACCTCGCCAATAATTGCTGATGGCATCCCTGTTCAACAACTGCACCACGATGTAGCACCAGAATGGTATCAGCTTCCACAATAGTAGACAGGCGGTGAGCAATCACGATCAACGTCGTTTGCTGACGAATCAACCTCAAAGCCTGTTGTACCATCTGTTCTGTACTAGAATCAATGTTTGCAGTCGCTTCATCAAGGATCAAAATTTGTGGCGTTTGCACTAACACTCTCGCCATAGCAAGCAACTGTTTTTGACCAGCCGACAACGTATTACCCTGCTCTCCCAAAATAGTATGAAGTCCATTAGGTAATGTACGTACTAACTCAGCTAATTGCACGGTTTCCAATACCTGCCAAACTTTCTCTTCTGAGATATTCCGGCCAAGCGTAATATTATCAAAAAAAGAATCAGCAAGAACGACCGGGTCCTGCTGAACCATCGCTATACCATTGCGTAGTACCGAATGAGACAGGGATGATACAGGCCGACCATCGAGGTAAATTTCCCCTTTCTGCCACGGATAATATCCCATCAGTAAATTTGCCAACGTACTTTTACCACTACCGGTATGACCAACCAAAGCAACAAAACCATGAGCCGGAACCTGTAAATTGATGTCTTGTAAAACTACTTTGTCATCCCGATAAGAAAAGCTAACATTTTCTATATCAATTCGACCACTGGATAGTGGCTGATCATCCATGCCATAGCCTTGTTGAGGGCTATCCATTAATTCAAATATTCTCTCACCAGCAACCACAGCTTGCTGCAAGATAGATTGCTGGGAGGTCAACTCAATGAGTGGTTCATTCAACCGTGCCAAGTAATCGATAAAGGCATACAACACCCCAACACTAATTACGCCGATTCCATTAAAACCAAATAGCATGATAAGGCCACACAGTACCATAGCTGACACAAAATTCAGTAATGGTCGTAATAAAAGCCCGTCTAACCGTAGTGCCTGCATTCTTGCTTGATAATGAGCAAGATTAGTTGCCAGCATTCGTTCACCAAAACGAGCTTGCTGCCGGAATTGTTGGATAACACTCATTCCATTGATAATCTCGTTAAAATTATCATTAACGTCAGCTAAATAACTCCGTACCTGTCGGATAATTGGTGTACTTAGATACTGATATATCGCCATAACAATTAATACGATAGGAAAAATAAGAATTGCAATCAATGCCATACGCCATTCCAGTACAAACATGGCAATCAACATAGCGCTAATCAATGCTATACCACGGAATACCGTAGGGACCACATTGACATAAAGATCTAGAATAGCCTCTGTATCATTCGTTACACGAGAAATCAATTGCCCTACTGGTTGATTATCAAAAGCACTCAAAGGCTGACGCAATGCCGCATTCATCACATCAGTACGAAGTTGCCGAACAACATCAACTGATATTTGATTGAACAATAAAGCCTGGAAATAGTGTAATACAGCGGTGATCAGTTGCAGAGCAATGAAGGCTACAGCCAAGCCAATAACCAATCCAATGGGCATATTACCTGTTGCAACCATATTATCGATAAAATAACAAATTAGAACTGGACCACTTACCTCTGCAATTGCAGCCACCCACAACATAAGTACCGCCAGCACCAACAGCTTACGATAATCTTTTCCATAAACCAGCAAACGTTTCAGAGACGGCCACAATTGACGAACCTTAGTCATCTCTATCTCTTTCATACGATTCCATCCTCACTATCCAATGCCGCTTCAATTTGCTGATAATGATACATATCACGATACCAGCCTGGTTGTTCCACCAGTTGCTGATGTTGTCCCTGCTGTATAATCGAACCTTGCTGCATCACCAGAATATTATCAGCATCAGTTAATGCAGATAGGCGATGGGCGCTAATAATAACAGTGCGTTGTTGTCTCCATCGTTTTAGATTTTGCAAAATACTGTATTCAGTTTGCCCATCAACCGCAGATAAGGCATCATCCAAAATCAAAATCTCTGTATCTAAGAGTAATGCTCTCGCAATAGAGATACGCTGCTTCTGCCCACCAGAAAGCATCACACCACGCTCCCCCACCTCCGTTTGATACCCTTCCGGTAAACGAAGAATATCTTCATGAACACAGGCAAAACGAGCAACTTCTTCAATTTGCTCCTGTGTAGCATCCGGACGTCCCAAAGCAATATTACTAGCAACGGTATCTGAAAACAGAAAAGGTGTTTGATTGACAACGGCAAAACGAGCCCGCCATTCATCTAACTGAATATCTGCAATTTTTATCGACTGGAAAAGAATTTCTCCCTCAGTTACATCAAACTGTCTTTGCATCAGAGCAAGCAGAGTACTCTTACCTGAGCCTGTTAGACCACAGATCCCCAGTAACTGCCCAGGGGATAACTTGAAATTAATTTGATTCAGAACACTTTTATTACTCTGAGGATAATTAAAAGATTTAATATTCACATTCAGGATACTGCGCTCAGATGACAAATGACGGAGACCACTTTTAAGGACAGGAGGTTCTTGTAATAAACTACGGATACGGCTATATGCAGCACCTCCCCGTTCAACGATATTAAACATCCATGCTAGCGCCAACATTGGCCAAATCATCAAACCAAGGTACATTACGAAACTAGTAAGTTCACCCAGTGTTAATCCCCCATGCAACACCATCCAACTACCACCACCGACAGCCAACAAATCTGATATACCGATTGCAATAACAATTGTCGGATCAAACCGGGCATCTACTCTGGCAACATACATATTCTTACGGCTAGCCTCTACTGCAACTTGCTCAAACTGATTTGCTTGTAGATCTTCAAGACCAAATGCCTTGATCATGCGAATACTAGTTAAACTCTCCTGAGCTTGATTATTCAGAGCAGAAAATGCACCTTGTGCCGATTTAAAACGATGATGTAGTTGATCACCATATCGTTTAATAATAATTGCCATAATAGGCATAGGTAACATGGCCAATAACGTTAACTGCCAACTAATTTGCACACTCATTACAATCAACACCGCACAGCCCATAACTAGCGAATCAACCAACGTTAACACGCCTTCCCCCGCGGCAAACACCACCCGTTCCACATCATTGGTGGCACGCGCCATCAAATCGCCGGTACGGTGGCGCAGATAAAATTCCGGGTTTTGACAACTGAATTGTCGGTAAAAATTATTCCGTAACTTAACCGCTAATTGATATGACGCCCCAAACAACCATAATCGCCATATATATCGTAGAATATAGACAAACAACGCTACGACCAACATAACACCAATCCATATCATCAATTGGTAAGATGACATAGATCCAGCACTAATACCATCAACAATGACGCCCACCAAATATGGAGGAACTAGTAGCAGAATAGAAATGATAATAAGCAGGCTTACTGCTCCAAGGTAGCGACGCCATTCACTACGAAAATACCAACTTAATTGAGAAAATAATATCACACGTGTATATCCCGAAATATAAATTTATATTTAAATACAAACTTAAATATAAATTTAAATAAATAATAAGAACATCGAATCAAACTCAAAATAATTGAATTAATTCTCTGAATAATAGTGGACTAATCTGGTATTGGCAATACCGTAGTATACTTGATTTTTTCCATTGCAAAGTTGGATGTAACATCAATCAACCCCGGGATACCGTTCACCATACGCTTGTAAAAAAGATCATAACTTTTCATATCTACAACTTCAACATGCATCAGATAATCACACTCACCAGCCATACGATAAAAAGCCAAGACTTCTGGCATTTGTTTTATAAATGCGACAAATTGCTCATACCAAGCACTATTATGCTGCTGAGTTCTGATCATCACAATTACTGTCAGCCCTAGTCCTAACTTTTCACTATCAAGCAAAGCAACCTTACCGATAATATAACCTTCATCTTCAAGTCGTTTTAGCCGCTTCCAACAAGGAGTAGAGGTAAGATTAACAGCTTCCGCCAATGCATTCAGAGACAGACTGCAATCTTTCTGTAGTAACTTTAGCAATTTGCGGTCTGTTTTATCCAACATAACTACCTCTCATAGAAAATTTTTCCATAAAGAAACCACACATTAAGAAAAATAACAATCTCTTTCTCCCAGTATCAAGTTAATCTACCCGCCGCCAATTATTTTTAAATTACAGAGTTAATAATTAATGTCACACAGTTGGACCACCAAGGCAATCAGAGAGATTCAAGCAGACCATCAACGCAGTTCTGACACTCATCTTATCCGCCTTAATTTGCCAGTTTTTCCAGGTATCCACTTATATCTAAAAGATGAAAGCACCCATCCAACCGGTAGTCTGAAACACAGGCTTGCCCGTTCTTTATTCCTTTACGCACTTAGTAACGGCTGGATAAAGGAAGGTACCCCGGTTATTGAATCCTCATCGGGTAGTACCGCTGTATCCGAAGCCTATTTTGCCCGCCTGCTTGGGTTACCTTTTATTGCTGTTATGCCCTCATATACCGCTAAACGTAAGATTCAGGAAATTGAATTTTATGGTGGTAAGTGCCATTTTGTTAACCATTCAGCACAAATTTATGACGAGTCAGAACGACTGGCGAAAGAACTAAATGGTCATTATATGGATCAATTTACTTACGCCGAACGAGCAACAGACTGGCGAGGCAACAATAATATTGCTGAAAGTATTTTTCGCCAGATGCAAATGGAACCATTTCCTGAACCAGATTATATCGTTATGAGCGCTGGTACTGGGGGAACTTCTGCAACGTTAGGACGCTATATCCGTTACCAAGGGCATAACACTAAACTGATCGTTGTCGATCCAGAAAACTCTATATTTTATGATTATTACCGTCAAAATTGCTGTGATATTCGTGGCAATTATAGCAGTAAGATTGAGGGTATTGGCCGCCCTAGAGTAGAGCCTTCTTTTATTCCCTCGGTTATTGATGACATGATCCAAATACCTGATTGCGCCAGCATTGCAACAATTTACTGGCTGGAAAAATTACTAGGCAGAAAAGTTGGCGCATCTACGGGAACTAATGTCTGGGGAGCTCTCCTGCTTGCTAACCAAATGCATGAGCGTGGAGAACAAGGCGCAATAGTAACTTTACTGTGCGACAGTGGTGAACGTTATCTCGATACCTATTACAATCCAGATTGGGTAAAAAATAACATCGGCGATATCTCATCTTATCTCAAACAACTATCCAATTTCCGTAGTTATAAGTAACATAACCATTTTATTCTAATGAGGATGTTACAATGAGACGAGCTGTTGTTGTATTCAGTGGTGGACAAGATTCCACGACCTGCCTAATTCAAGCAATTAATCAATATGACGAAGTACATTGTGTCACTTTTGATTATGGTCAGCGCCATCGCGCCGAAATTGATGTTGCACGTAATATCATCCATTCTCTTGGTGTTGTTGCTCATAAAGTACTGGATGTCACATTACTTAGTGAACTGGCTCTCAGCAGTCTGACTCGCGATAACATCCCTATTCCCGATTACAGTGAAAGCAAAAAAAGTGCTATACCCAGTACATTTGTCCCTGGCCGCAATATCTTGTTCCTGACACTGGCTGCTATATATGCTTACCAAGTTGAAGCAGAAGCAGTTATTACTGGCGTATGTGAAACTGATTTCTCCGGTTACCCTGATAGCCGTGATGAATTTATCAAAACAATGAATAAAGCTGTAAACCTTGGCATTGCCCGTGATATCCGTTTTGAAACTCCATTGATGTGGCTCAACAAAGCTGAAACTTGGGCATTGTCCGACTACTACCAGCATTTAGACTTTGTTCGTAGTCAGACATTAACTTGCTACAACGGCATTCAAGGTAATGGATGTGGTACATGTGCCGCTTGTCATCTCAGAGCTAACGGATTAGAACAATATTTGAATGCTCCGGAGAAAATAATGGCTGAAATGAAAGCAAAAACACATTTAATTTAATCCAAATGGCAATGAGAGCCGTCCCCTCTCATTGCCCTGTTTTCACCAAAGCTCCCATTATTTCACGTAATTCACCTTCAATAGATAATGCTCTTTGCGTTTTTCTATCAATCCAAACAAATGTAGTCTTAGCATCTGCGATGAGTTGATTGTTCCTTCTGCGTATGATTTCCTGAGAAAATACACCACTTCTGTTTCTCAGCTCCGTCAATCGGCAATCCACCTCCAATTCATCACCAAGAACTGCTGAACTGCGATAATTAATATTAATGTTGACCACTGCAAATCCAACATTGTTTTTCTGTATCCATTCCACTACAGAATGCTTATGCAACCATTCCCACCGAGCACTTTCCAAAAATTCCAGATAGCGAGCATTGTTCACATGCTGAAACAAATCTATATGATAACCATGAACTTTTATAATTGAACTCATAATATTGCCTTTATGTTAAAGTCACTCATCTGACCAGGTTGATTTCACAATAGCAAAACAAAAAATTCACACTAATTAAAGTGATTTATTTGCAACCTTGATCACAACATCCCCATTCATAAAAAAAATCATGAATGAGGATGATAGATAATATACTAGTAACTCAACTTACTTCTATTTCGTTCAATAAAAACTGGTCCTATTCCCTGAACCTCCTGTAACTGCTCCACCGTAGTAAACGCACCATGTTTTTCTCGATATTCAACGATTCCTTGTGCCTTTTTTACCCCAATACCATTTAGTGCTTTTGCTAACTCTTCCGCACTTGCAGTATTAATATTCACCTTTCCCTTTTCTTCTACTTTCAAAGCATCCTGCTGCTGTAATTGCTTTTCTGATGAAGAATTACTGGTAGTATTGGCTGTTTTAGCTACTTTATCTTTTACTTGTTCAGTGGCAATCGCAAATTGCCCTCCACACGCATAAAGCAATCCAGCGAGCAAAACAGATAAAATTCCCGATTTTTTCATATTAATTCCTCCATGTTTTATGAGCGGAAAAAAGATTGCCACAGATAAATTTGAGTACAATGGACAAAGATCAGATATGCGAAAGGCCGCGAAAGCGGCCTTTATTGACAAGATAATTACAAAGATATTTGCGATACTCTCCGCAAATTTTTATTCGATATGACCTAACTTAATTTTAGCTTTTTCACGCAAGCTAACCAGTAAAGATTCCAGCATAGCGTTACCCATTTCACTCTGATAGCTATCAATCATGCTTTTAATTTGTTCTTCGGATACAACACCTGGAGTAACTTTATCTAGTCGGATCAACACAACATCATCCAAACTATTTTTCGTCAAACCATATTCTGCCTTACCTCCTTTCGGCCGTGGTAAAGCAAATACTGCACCAACTAACACATTATCCTGAGATGTACGCTGAATAACCTGAGATTCACCAAATTGAATACCTGCATCTTTCAAGGCTTGCTCACCTTTACCTTCTTTTAAGGCAGCCAGTAATTTCTCACTTTCGACTTGAAGTTGTTTTTCAGCTTTCTGACGTTTAACCAATTCAGTAACTTGCTCTTTAACTTTCTCGAAGGGCTGTACTGTTTCTGGCTTATAATTATCTACACGGAGAACAAATGCACGATCACCTTCAACGGAGATAACATCAGAGTTAGTCCCTGTTGGCCCCTGCCCATCAACAAGATTACCTTCAAAAATGGCATGAATGACGGCCCCAAAATTAATCTCTGTCGGCACACTATTGCGATCAAACCAATCAGTCGTCACAATCTTAATACCTGAAACTTCCTCAGCCGCAGCTAGAGATTCATTATCGCTAGTAGCAGCATCACTAACCTTCTGTTGCAGAGCATAGAAAGCATCTACTGCTTTTTCCTGCTTAACCGTTTTCTCAATTTCAGAGCGAACTTCAGATAAGGGCTTAATTACTTGAGGCTTAACATCATCCAAATGGAAAATAGCGAAGCCATTAGAAACCTTAAGCACAGAAGAAATTTGGCCTTTCTCTTTCAAATTAGCTTGTTTCAACTCTTCAGGAAGAGCATCCTCTTCCATCCAACCGATCTCACCACTATTTTTCGCTGAAAACTTATCAATAGATTTTTTAGTCGCTAATTTACCAAAATCAGCACCTTTATTTAACTCATCAAGCACTGTTTTGGCTTCAGCTTCAGTTGCAAGCTGAATCAGACTGTATTTTTTCTGCTCTGGTTGGGTATAACGTTTCAGATTATGTTCGTAGTAAGCATCAACATCAGCAGATGTAGCTGAAACTTTATTCATTTCATCTACAGCATCCATCTTGATATAGCTAACTTTCACTTCTTCTGGAGCAATAAAGCTGCTTTTATTCAGGTTATAGTAATCTTGCAAATCTTTATCTGTTACTTCCTGCTGCGCCTGAATTTTCTTCAGCTCCAGTGTAGCCATACGGGCAGTTCTCTGTTGCAGAAGTAATTCAGCGCTGAGTTTTACCTCACTAGGCAATGCTATTTCACTACCAGAAAAAGCCATAATTAATTGTTGATTAACTAAATTCTGGCGTGTTTGTTCAGCAAAAATATCTGGACTCATATTGGAACGATCGAGCAACTCCAGATATTTGTTGTTATCAAATTTACCATTTGTCTGAAAGTAAGAGATATTTCGGATAGAATCCTTAACTTGCTCATCGCTGGCAGATAAACCCAATGCACGGGAATATTGCTCAATCAGTACATTATTAATTAGACGCTCCAAAGCCTGATTACGAATCTGCTTCATGCTTTGTTCGTCACTTGCCAACACTGAGAATTTATCCCCCAATTGCTCTTGCAATGCGTTTCTCTCTTGCTGAAACGCACCCTCCAATTGAGCACGACTGATAGCCTGGCCATTCACTTCGGCAGCATAACTACCAGCTCCACTTGTCAGGTAGCCGCCAACCCCCGTCAAAACAAAAGACAGGATAATGAGAGCCAGCACGATTTTAAGCACAGGACTGTTTGCCGCCGTGCGTAGGTTGTCCATCATAAAGAGGCAAAACTCCGCTTTGGTGAAATTGAAAACGCCATATTACGCTAATTCAAGCGCTAAGAGAAAAAAAGCGCACCAATCAATTGATGCGCTTCTATTTTAACTTACCAAACCTGTCTCGTCAGTCTATGTTTGCCAATATAACAAGGACTGATAAACAATATTTGGTTCATGTCACCCATTAACAGCGTCTTTCAAACCTTTACCTGGACGGAAAGCAGGTACTTTAGCCGCAGCAATTTTGAGCTCTTTTCCTGTTTGAGGGTTACGGCCTGTACGTGCAGAACGTTCACGAACAGCAAAAGTACCGAATCCCACCAGAGCAACATCATCGCCATCCTTCAATGCACCCGTTACAGAAGAAATAAATGCATCTACTACACGCCCTGCGGCTGCTTTAGAAATATTAGAGTCAGCAGCAATCTTGTCGATCAGTTGTGATTTATTCACTCTTATCATCCCCATATAGTTTTTACTATCGCATCAGAATCCTAACGGATAACCCGATAGCAGTGCCGTTATATCAATCCTTTCCGATATTGGCAAGAAATCATAAGACAACAAAATATTTATTAGACAGTTCATCCAAGTTAGCAATATAAAAAGGCTGGCAAGCCTGAATTCGCTTACCAGCCTATATTTCATCCATAATTAAAGATAGTTCACTATTTTTGCACTATTGAACTGACACTAATTCTGCGCCAAACACAGGATCCTGCAATGTAATAGCCAAAACATCTTCAATACGTTTTACTGGATGGATCTGTAGATCTGCAATAATATTTTGGGGAATTTCTTCCAGATCACGTTTATTCTCTTCCGGAATTAAGACTGTTTTAATTCCGCCTCGATGAGCAGCCAGTAGCTTCTCTTTCAAGCCACCGATTGGCAGAACTAAACCACGCAATGTGATTTCACCGGTCATAGCAACATCAGCTCGAACTGGATTACCGGTCAGACAGGAGACCAATGCTGTACACATGGCGATACCCGCACTTGGGCCATCTTTCGGCGTCGCACCTTCCGGAACGTGGACGTGAATATCCCGTTTCTCATAAAAATCAGCGTTGATACCCAACTTATCAGCACGAGCACGAACAACAGTTAATGCTGCTTGAATGGATTCCTGCATAACCTCACCGAGTGAGCCAGTATAGGTTAGTTTACCTTTCCCTGGAACACACGCAGTTTCAATGGTTAGTAAATCACCACCAACTTCAGTCCATGCAAGCCCTGTGACCTGACCAATACGGTTTTCCGTATCTGCACGGCCATAATCCACACGTTGAACACCCAGATACTCTTTTAAGTTATCTGAATTGATTTCAATATGTTTTAAATTTTTATCCATTAACAATGCTTTTACCGTCTTACGGCACAGCTTAGAAATTTCTCGCTCTAAACTACGCACTCCTGCTTCACGAGTGTAATAACGGATAATCCCAATAATAGCACTGTCATCAACAGTTAATTCGCTTTTTTTCAGGGCATTACGTTCAATCTGCTTAGGCAGCAAATGACGTTTGGCAATATTCAATTTTTCATCTTCGGTATAACCGGAAAGACGAATAATCTCCATACGATCCAACAATGGTGCCGGAATATTCATAGAGTTGGATGTTGCAACAAACATGACATCTGACAGATCATAATCGACCTCCAGATAATGGTCGTTAAATGCCACGTTCTGTTCCGGGTCCAAAACTTCCAGCAAGGCAGAAGCTGGATCACCACGCATATCGGATGACATCTTATCAATCTCATCCAGCAGAAACAGAGGGTTCTTCACTCCAACTTTGGACATTTTTTGGATCAATTTGCCCGGCATAGAGCCAATATAGGTTCGACGATGACCACGGATTTCAGCCTCATCACGAACCCCACCCAACGCCATACGCACATATTTCCGCCCGGTCGCTCGCGCAATGGACTGACCTAAAGAGGTTTTACCTACCCCAGGAGGCCCAACCAAACATAAAATCGGCCCTTTAATTTTACTAATTCGGCTTTGTACTGCCAGGTACTCAAGAATACGCTCTTTCACACGCTCCAAACCATAATGGTCGGTATCCAAAGTTTCCTGAGCTTTAACCAAATCTTTTTTGACTTTACTTCGAGCAACCCACGGAACCTGCACCATCCAATCGATGTAACTACGGACAACCGTCGCTTCCGCCGACATAGGAGACATCATCTTCAGTTTTTGCAATTCAGCTTCGGCTTTTTCACGAGCCTCTTTGGGCATTTTTGCTGCTTCAATTTTACGCTTTAGGGTTTCATACTCATCAGGCGCGTCATCCATTTCACCCAATTCTTTCTGAATCGCTTTCATCTGTTCATTCAAGTAGTACTCGCGCTGGCTTTTTTCCATTTGTTTCTTCACGCGGTTACGAATGCGTTTTTCTACCTGTAACAAATCAATTTCTGACTCCATCATTGCCATCAGATATTCAAGACGCTCAACGACATCAGACATTTCCAAAACAGTCTGTTTATCACTAAGCTTCAATGGCATATGCGCAGCAATTGTATCAGCTAATTTAGCGGCATCTTCGACACTGTGTAACGAGGTCAGAACCTCTGGCGGAATTTTCTTATTTAATTTAATGTAGCCTTCAAACTGATTAATAGCAGTCCTGATCATAACTTCTTGCTCACGCTCATCAACGAGCGGCGAGTCAAGATACTCAGCATGAGCAGAAAAATGTTCGCCATTATCAGCCAGAGTCGTAATGCGGGCACGTTTCAACCCTTCGACAAGCACTTTTACCGTGCCGTCAGGCAGTTTTAACATCTGTAAAATAGAAGCTACGGTACCAACGGAGAAAAGGTCATTAACCCCTGGCTCATCAGTTGAAGCTTCTTTTTGCGCAACCAACATGATCTGTTTGTCATGATCCATTGCTGCTTCCAGGCAGTGAATAGACTTCTCACGCCCTACAAACAATGGGATCACCATATGCGGGTAAACCACCACATCGCGCAGAGGCAATACAGGGATTTCTATGCGTTCGGAACGCTCAAGATTCATAGAGCTCTCTCTTCGTTTAGCTTTCGCCAGTTTTTAGGAATCTCGTGAAACACGGTTCTCACGAGTTTCACTCCATAGAATATAAAATATATGGGGACAGGAATTTGACATTCAATGGTATGGCACTTTAATAAAAACAAAATGAGGGTAATCCCCTCATTTTATTCAATAATATCTCGTTTAGTGAATTCCCTGTCCTAGATTCAATTATTCACCAGAAACCTGAGCATCCGGTTTGCTGTAAATCAGCAAAGGTGCAGATTGACCATTGATAACAGATTCATCTACAACAACTTTTCCAACGTTTTCCATTGATGGTAGATCATACATAGTGTCCAACAATGCGCCTTCAACAATAGAGCGTAGGCCGCGGGCCCCCGTCTTACGAACCATTGCTCTCTTAGCAATAGCAGTCAGGGCTTCACTTCTGAATTCCAGATCAACGCCTTCAAGGTTAAACAATGCTTGATACTGCTTGGTCAACGCATTTTTAGGCTCTTTCAAAATCTGAATCAACGCTTCCTCACTCAATTCACTGAGCGTGGCAACAACTGGTAACCGCCCAATAAATTCAGGGATAAGCCCAAACTTAATGAGATCTTCCGGCTCAGCCTGTGCAAGCAATTCGCCTTCAGTCGCTTTTTCTGACTCACCTTTGACTTTCGCACCAAATCCAATACCCGTACTGGTATTTAAACGCTGGCCAATGACTTTATCCAGACCTGCAAACGCACCACCACAAATAAATAGGATTTTGGAGGTATCTACCTGTAAAAACTCCTGTTGTGGATGTTTACGCCCCCCCTGAGGAGGAACTGCCGCAATTGTACCTTCAATCAGTTTCAGCAACGCTTGCTGTACACCTTCACCTGAAACATCCCGAGTAATTGACGGGTTATCAGATTTACGTGAAATTTTGTCAATTTCATCAATGTAAACAATACCGCGTTGAGCTTTTTGTACATCGTAGTCACATTTTTGCAGTAATTTCTGAATAATGTTTTCTACGTCTTCTCCCACATATCCCGCTTCGGTCAGCGTAGTCGCATCGGCCATGGTAAAAGGAACGTCAAGATAACGAGCCAATGTTTCAGCCAATAGCGTTTTACCACTCCCTGTCGGCCCGATAAGCAGAATATTACTTTTACCTAATTCAACACCGTTACTGATATCGCCATTACGTAACCGTTTGTAATGGTTATAAACAGCAACCGCCAACACTTTTTTCGCCGTTTCCTGGCCGATAACATAATCATCCAAATGCTGACGGATTTCATGAGGCGTTGGTAATGCACTACGCTCACGATGTGGTACAAGCTCTTTAATTTCTTCGCGAATAATGTCGTTACATAAATCCACACACTCATCGCAAATATATACTGACGGGCCAGCAATCAATTTTCGCACTTCATGTTGGCTTTTCCCGCAGAAAGAGCAATACAGCAGCTTTCCTGAACCGTCTTTGCGCTTATCTGTCATCAGTCACAACCTCACTTTATCAACTGCTCCCCCAGATTTATCTGGCAAAGCAGGAAACTTCTGCTATTACCCCAAACGTCATAGCTTTACCAAATGGTAAGCCGAATGTTTATATTATAGCTTCCGGGAATAATAAATTAATCGCGATGGGTGAAAATCTTATCAACCAATCCATACTCTACGGCTTCATCTGCCGACAAGAAACGATCACGTTCTGTATCTTTCGCGATCTCTTCAATAGGTCTTCCCGTATGTTTTGCCATTAACTCATTCATACGCGATTTTACTTTCAATATTTCCTGAGCGTGAATTTCAATATCTGTAGCTTGTCCCTGGAAACCGCCTAATGGCTGATGGATCATAACCCGGGAATTTGGCAAACAGATACGTTTTCCCTTTGCCCCAGCAGTCAACAAGAATGCTCCCATTGAACATGCCTGCCCCATACAAATAGTACTGACATCCGGTTTAATAAACTGCATCGTATCATAGATGGACATTCCCGCAGTAATCACACCACCTGGCGAGTTGATATATAAGAAAATATCTTTTTCCGGATTCTCCGCCTCAAGAAACAGCATCTGAGCTACAACCAAGTTTGCCATATGATCTTCAACCTGACCGGTCAGAAAAATAATACGTTCTTTTAATAAGCGCGAATAGATATCGTACGAACGTTCCCCACGCGCAGTCTGTTCAACTACCATCGGCACCAGAGCCATGTGAGGCGCATATTGATCCCGCTTGTCGCTATATGACATTTTCGTCTCCTAATAGAATTCATGTTGGTGCCATTCATAACCAATTCTACTTGAGATAAGCGATGATGACCATGATTCAAAGTTAACCAATCAAGGGGGAATTACCCCTGAAAAATTTTGCAATCATATACATAATATTAAAAAGGATCTGGGGTTAAACCCACTTTTTTCAAGAAAAATCTTGCCTCTTACTTATAAAAAAACCCGCAGATTTATCTGCGGGTTCATTTCACTAAGACAACTAATTCATTATCTCATGACAAAATTAAAACTTATGCCATTTGATTCTGATTCATTAACTCATTGAAAGTGGTTTCTTTTTCAGAAACTTTTGCTTTACCCAGAAGAACTTCAACAGCTTGTTCTTCCAAAGCAATATTACGAACATTGTTCATCAATTCTTGGTTTTTACCATAGAATTCGATCACTTCTTGAGGATCTTCATAGGCAGAAGCCATTTCCTCGATTAATGCTTTAACACGCTCTTCATCAGCTTTCAGTTCATTACTGCTGATAACTTCACCTAACAGCAGGCCAACCACAACGCGACGTTTAGCTTGTTCTTCAAACAGTTCACGAGGCAGTTCCAGAGCTTGTTTTTCATTGCCGCCAAAACGCTGAGCCGATTGACGACGCAGAACATCAATTTCGCTATCAACAACAGCGGCCGGAACATCGATTTCGTTAGCCTTAACCAAACCATCGATAACCTGAGATTTAATACGGTTACGGACCGCATTTTTCAGTTCACGTTCCATATTTTTACGTACTTCTGCACGCAGACCATCAACGGTGCCATCAGCAATACCGAAACGTTTGATGAATTCTTCATTCAACTCCGGCAGTTCACGCTGTTCCACTTTTTTCAATGTGATCGCAAACTTAGCAGCTTTACCTTTCAGATTTTCAGCATGATAATCTTCTGGGAAATTGACATCAATGGTAAATTCTTCCCCAGCTTTATGACCAACAATGCCCTCTTCAAAACCTGGGATCATGCGGCCCTGCCCCATAGCCAGAACAAAATCAGATGCCTTACCACCTTCAAACTCTTCACCATCAACAGAGCCATTGAAGTCAACAGTAACACGATCTTCTGCGCCAACAGCTTCTTCGGTTTCTTTCCAATTAGCCTGCTGCTTACGCAATGTTTCCAGCATCGCATCAACATCTTCGTCTTTTACTTCAACAACAGGTTTTTCAACTTCAATGGCTTCCAGATCTTTCAATTCAACTTCTGGATAAACTTCAAACTCTACAGAGTAAGTGAAATCTTCACCATTTTTGAATTGTTCTGGTGCATAACTTGGCGCACCTGCTGGATTAATTTTTTGCTCGATGATTGCATTAATAAAGTTACGTTGCATCAGATCACTCAGAACGTCCTGAATGACAGAAGCACCGTAACGTTGTTTAACAATGTTCATAGGCACTTTGCCTTTACGGAAACCATCGATACGAACTTTTTTTGCTACATTGACCAACTCACTACTAACTGCTTTCTCAACATCGGCAGCAGGAACGGTGATTGTCACACGACGCCCAAGGCCTTGAGTGGTTTCAACAGAAACTTGCATCTTTTTACCTCAAAAAAATCATAGTGCTCGGTCAACTCCAGAGACCATACAACCAGCACATATTTGTATGTACCAATCGCAACACTCTCTAAGAACCGGGGCGGTCGCATTTAAAAACCGAGAATCCCTGATGTCAGAAGCGTCCCGAAACCATTCTAAAAATTAGACGCGACATTATAGCGATGCAGACGGTGTGAGTCGAGAATTGCTGAAAAAAGGCCGAACTATTCATCAACTTCACAGGATAACGATTATTCAGCGGCTAAATTTACATCCAAAACGGATGCATATATAAAACATAAAAACGGCCCGAAGACCGTTCGCTAAATTTATTTTATTGTGTAAGAAAATGTCCAAAACTAAGTATCAATCAGCGGATTTCAGGCAACAATATTACCCCCGCGACATGCTGGTGACGCTAAAACAGTATCCTGTAATTCATTCCACTCTTTTTCTGTATAGGTATGCAACGCCAAAGCATGAACACCTGCGGACAATTCTGCCGATAATACGCTGTAAACAGAACGATGGCGGTTCAGCATACGTTCACCAGCAAATTTATTACTGATGATTACGACCTTAAAATGGCTTTCAGAACCTACGGGTACATTGTGACGATAACTTTCATCAATGACCTCAAGATATGAGGGATTAAATGCAGCCTGTAATTTCTCTTCTATATCCTGATACACCATATCATTCTCCTTAACCACACAGCAGTCGTACTGCCAACCATACTAATAATTTTAGTCTATTCTCCATGAGTTATAGCACCAACGCATTAAAATATCTTTTAATCGAATCCCACATCATAAGGTTTTTATATGCGTTTACCCCATCAGGGATATGCCATGATCAAAAGGCAGTGCTATTATTGACGCAATTTATGCTATTGATAAGTATGACTGGATATCCTTATCACCGATGAGAAAATTAACATGTTGAAAAGAATCTTATTCCCACTCATTGCGCTTTTTCTTCTTGCTGGTTGTGCTGCTCCCAGCAATACCTTGACCATTGAACCTAAAATTACATTGCCAACAGCAGATCCAACAATGGGCGCGATTACCATCAGTATCAGCGGTGCCGACAATCGTCAGTCTCAGACACTTGCTCAAGTTAACCGCAATGCAAAGCTGGAAATACTGAAACCCTCCCGTGATCTGCGCTTTCTACTCCAGGAAATCCTGGAAAAACAGATGACCGCCCGTGGTTATATGATTGGCTCACCAGCCAATGCCAATCTGCAAATTATTATGAACAATCTATATGCAGACGTTAAAGAAGGTAGCCTGCGCCATAATATTTCAACAAAAGCTGATATTTCCATCATTAGTACAGCGCAAAATGGCAGTAAACAAGTTAAAAATTACCGCACCAGTTACAATGTACAAGGCCCTTTAGGCGCAACTAATGAGAAAATTGCTGATGCGGTCAATACTGTCTTATCAGAAGTCATAGCAGATATGGCGCAAGATCTTTCCGTCAGTAATTTCATCAAACAAAATGCTCGCTAATTAAAAGACTAATTGTTTATTAAAGGACTAATTATTTACTCTGCCCGCCAAGGGCAGGGTTTTGGGAGGCACATGTCTTATCGTTATCTCACCGTTTTTACCCAACATAACTCACGAATCCTGCTTTTACTCGGCTTTGTTTCTGGTTTACCGCTCGCATTGAGTGCCAGCACCCTGCAAGCATGGATGACTGTTGAAGACATTGATCTTAAAACAATTGGCTTCTTTTCTCTTGTCGGCCAAGCATATGTTTTCAAATTTCTTTGGTCCCCTTTTATGGACCGATTTACCCTCCCTTTTCTTGGACGGCGCCGTGGTTGGCTACTTGTTACACAGTTATTACTCATAGCCAGTATCGCTGCAATGGGTTTTCTCCAACCATCTCAACATTTATGGTGGCTGGCCATACTAGCGGTAACTGTTACTTTCTGCTCCGCATCACAGGATATCGTCTTTGATGCTTATAAAGCCGATTTATTGAGTAGCGAAGAGCGGGGTGTAGGCGCTGCCGTTTCAGTACTTGGTTATCGGTTAGCCATGTTGGTTTCAGGCGGGTTAGCGCTATGGATCGCAGACCGCTATATTGGCTGGCAACACACCTACTGGTTGATGGCTGGATTGATGTTAATTGGCATCTATACGACGTTAAAAGCTAAAGAACCTGACATTGACGCTCCGCCACCAAAAACACTCCAGCAAGCCGCAATAGAACCATTAGCCGATTTTTTTAATCGCAATAATGCATGGCTGATACTACTGTTAATTGTCATGTATAAAATGGGAGATGCCTTTGCCGCCAGCCTAAGTACCCCATTTCTGATCCGTGGTATTGGCTTTGATGCTGGTGAAGTCGGAATGATCAACAAAACGCTAGGATTAATAGCAACTATCATTGGTGCATTATATGGTGGTTATTTAATGCAACGATGGAGTTTATTCCGCTCACTCATGATCTTTGGCATCCTTCAAGCGATTTCCAATATCGGATACTGGCTGTTATCTATTACTGACAAAAATATCTACACTATGGGTAGCGCCGTTTTTCTGGAAAATATCTGTGGCGGAATGGGGACCGCTGCATTTGTTGCCCTAATTATGGCGTTATGTCATAAATCATTCTCTGCAACACAATTTGCTTTATTATCTGCTTTATCTGCTGTTGGACGAGTCTATGTCGGCCCAATTGCGGGTTGGTTCGTTGAATTACATGGCTGGCCAAACTTCTATCTATTCTCTATAGCGGCCTCTGTTCCAGGCTTATTACTGTTATTTGTCTGCCGCCAGACTCTGGTTTATACCCAGCGAACTAATGATTTTATGCCACGTACTGAGTTCAAAAATTTCTATCGTCTAGCGCTTGGCTTACTATCATTAGCAAGCATCTTGCTCACATTTTGGTTACTTATCATCATCACCAATGCTCTTAACTGGACTCATATACCTGATCTGGCCGAAACATTACTATCATGGGGAGTACAAATTGGTATCACAAGCATCATTCTCGGTAGCTTTCTAGATTATCTTGCATTAAGTAAGGTGCAAATTGATTTAAAAAGGTAAAAATATTAAGTTAATTTATCAAAGGTTGATCACTGTCAGCCTTTGATATTCATGCCCTCTTTCTTAAATATTTAAGTGATAGCGATCACACTTCAAATAGTCATTTGCCAAAAGTGCTATTTTCGAGTGATTATTTGATTGTTCAATATTTATATCTGCGTAGAATCAGACTACCATTTTAAGGGTTATTTAATATAGCTTTAAAACCCAAAACCTCTTTTCATGGATGCGTTAGAGAAATTTATGAGAACAACCATTCTGGCTACTGCTTTACTCACCACCGTCTCAGTTCCCGCTTATGCTGAATATCAAGGGGGCTTTGCTAATATCAGCATGAACTACCTCGACTGGACTAGCCATACCACACACAAGTCAGGGCAAACCTCTCATAAAGACGACTTTGCCTATTTGGAACTGGAAGGCGGAGCCGGCTTTGACTGGGGTGAATTATACGGGTTCTTTGATCTGGAAAATGCTTTCAACAGTCAGCATGCTGAACCAGGGGATAACCAAAGATACACTTTTAAAACAACCGGTCGCTTTTATCTGGCTGATACTGGTTTCAATCTCTATGGTCATGTTTACGGTACTTACTCTCTCCCAGGTACAGCGCACGGCGGGAACTTTCATGAGGTAAATACCCTTTATGGTATTGGCTACAACACTGATTTCGCCGGTGTCTGGTTCAAACCGTTTGTTGCGCTGCACTATGTTGACCAAACTTTCTACTCCGGTAATAACGGCTATGTTGTTGGCTGGGTTGCGGGTTACGATTTTCAGCTCTGGGAAGAAAAATTCAGCATAACTAACTGGAATGAAATAGAACTTAACCGGAATGAACGCTACGGCAACGGTGGTCGGAACGGTACCAATGGCGCAATCGCGTTATGGTGGACACCTCATCAATCCTTCACAACCGGCATTCAATATCGATATGCCGATCATAAATTAGGTGAAGACTTCTGGCAGGATGCGATTGTCTACTCCATTAAATATAATTTCTAATTATTGATTTTAATTGTGAGCTGCCAAAAGTGGCTCACAATTAATTTAATTCCTAAATAAAATGACTACGGTGGAAATTTTTAAAGCAAATTTTTTTTATTTTTTTCCTTTCACCTAAAAAATATAAAATGATTCAGTACAAATTCATATTTCCGCACTATTTCGTTACAATTAAATAACCTTTTCAAGCTAACTTCTGATTAATCTTACAGTTGCATGTGATCCCAGTAACATAAAGGGTTAACAACCCCTCAACTAACTATTACAAATGTTTACACTCCAGTAGCCTTACCGTAGAATGCCCGCACTGATGAAACGACAATAGAGCTTTTGTTATTTGGGGTCGTTAGATGAGACTTATGAAATACAATAAAAGTATTGGGATATTGTCAATACTAGCGGCTACTCTTATGCTGAGTGGCTGCGATATGGTATTGATGAATCCTAAAGGCGCTATCGGCGCTGAACAAAAAACGCTGATACTTACGGCTATTGGCCTGATGCTAATCATCGTTATTCCGGTGATCATCATGGCATTCACTTTTGCCCTGCGTTACCGCGAAGCCAACAAAAGTGCTACCTATCACCCTAACTGGGCACACTCAAATAAAATTGAGCTGGTAGTATGGACCGTTCCTATCATTATCATTATTATTTTAGCAACCATTACCTGGAAGACAACCCACGAGCTTGATCCATATAAACCACTGGTCAGTGATGAAAAACCAGTGACTATTGAAGTTATCTCCCTTGATTGGAAGTGGCTATTCGTTTACCCGGAGCAAGGTATCGCTACAGTTAACGAAATTGCTTTCCCTACTGGAGTTCCTATTAACTTCAAAATCACCTCTGATTCTGTGATGAACTCATTCTTCATCCCACAGTTAGGTGGTCAAATCTATGCAATGGCTGGCATGCAGACTAAACTTCACTTAATTGCCGATGAACCTGGCACTTATAAAGGTTTGTCCAGTAGCTACAGTGGCCACGGCTTCTCCGGCATGAAATTTACTGCTACCGCTACCGCAGATCGTGAAGGTTTTGAACAATGGGTTCAAAAAGTGAAAGCCTCTCCCAAAACCTTGGATACCATGCAGGCATTTAACGAGTTAGCTAAACAAAGCCAGAACCATCCGGTTGAATACTTCTCAAGCGTTAAGCCTAACCTGTATCAAGACATTATTGCCAAATTTATGGGCAACATGAATATGCATGGCAGCCACGGTGCAACGACAGGTCATAACATGAATATGAGCGAAACTGCTCATGCCGGAGTTGAGGAATAAAGTAATGTTGGGAAAATTAACACTTGATGCAATCCCATTGCATGAGCCCATTATCATGGTCACTCTTGCAGGGATTCTCTTCGCAGGGCTCGCGATTGTCGGAGCCCTGACCTATTTCCGTAAATGGAAATGGCTATGGAGCGAGTGGTTAACCAGCGTTGACCACAAGAAAATCGGTATTATGTACATTATCGTGGCACTGGTCATGATGCTCCGTGGCTTTGCCGATGCCATTATGATGCGTGGTCAACAGGCTGTCGCCTCTGCTAGTGAAGCAGGTTTCCTGCCGCCGCATCACTATGACCAGATTTTTACTGCCCACGGCGTTATCATGATTTTCTTCATGGCGACACCTTTTGTTGTCGGCCTGATGAACATCGTGGTTCCACTACAGATCGGCGCTCGTGACGTGGCATTCCCATTCCTGAACTCACTGAGCTTCTGGTTCTTCGTCGTTGGCGTTGCGCTGATTAACATCTCTCTGGGTGTGGGTGAATTCGCTCAGACCGGCTGGTTAGCTTATCCTCCGCTCTCAGGTATAGAATATAGTCCGGGCGTTGGGGTCGATTATTGGATATGGAGTCTTCAAATATCCGGTATCGGTACCTTGCTGACAGGCGTTAACTTCTTTGCGACGATCCTGCGTATGCGTGCTCCTGGCATGTCCATGATGAAAATGCCTGTATTCTCTTGGGCAGCACTCTGTACTAACGTACTGATCATCGCAGCATTCCCAATTCTGACCGTTACCATTGCCCTGCTAACTTTTGACCGCTACATGGGTACCCATTTCTTCACCAATGATATGGGCGGTAACATGATGATGTATATCAACCTGATATGGGCTTGGGGTCACCCTGAAGTTTATATTCTGGTGCTGCCAGTCTTTGGTGTTTTCTCTGAAGTGACTGCGACGTTCTCGAAAAAACGACTGTTCGGCTACACTTCTCTGGTGTGGGCAACCATTGCCATCACCGTATTGTCATTTATCGTATGGCTGCACCACTTCTTTACGATGGGCTCTGGCGCGAACGTTAACGCCTTCTTCGGCATAGCCACCATGATTATCTCGATTCCGACAGGCGTTAAGATCTTCAACTGGCTGTTCACCATGTATCGAGGCCGTATTGAGTATAAAACACCGATGTTATGGACCGTTGGCTTCATCGTCACCTTCTCTATCGGTGGTATGACCGGCGTTCTGCTAGCAGTTCCAGGCGCAAACTTCGTTCTGCATAACAGCTTGTTCCTGATTGCACACTTCCATAACGTGATCATCGGTGGTGTTGTCTTCGGTTGTTTCGCCGGTACTGCTTACTGGTTCCCGAAAGCTTTTGGTTTCACACTGAACGAAAAATGGGGTGTCCGCGCATTCTGGTTCTGGATCATCGGCTTCTTTATCGCCTTTATGCCAGTTTACGCGCTCGGCTTTATGGGAATGACCCGTCGTATTAGCCAAGATATCAACCCTGAATTCCATACTCTGCTGGTCGTCTCCGCGATTGGTGTTGCACTGATTGCCGTTGGTATCCTGTGTCAGGTCATTCAATTCTACGTGAGTATCCGTGACCGTGACCAAAACCGTGACCTGACCGGTGACCCTTGGGGCGGACGTACTCTGGAGTGGGCAACATCTTCTCCACCACCATTTTATAACTTTGCTGAAGTTCCACATGTTCAAACCCGTGATGCATGGTGGGATATGAAAGAAAAAGGCACTGCTTATAAGCGTCCTGCTCAGTATGAAGAAATTCATATGCCTAAAAATGCTGGTGCGGGGGTAATTATTGCTGGCTTTAGCTTGCTGTTTGGTTTCGCCATGATTTGGCATATCTGGTGGCTGGTTATCGCAAGCTTTGCAGGCATGATTATCACTTGGATTGCAAAAAGCTTTGATGAAGATGTTGATTACTACGTACCCGTTGCTGAAGTTGAGCAAATTGAGAATCAACACCATGAACAAATTAGCAAGGCAGGTCTGAACCATGTCAACTGAAACTATGACCAACCACAATCATGCCCACGAGCATCATGGGCACCACGATGCGGGAGCCACTAAAGTATTCGGTTTCTGGGTCTACTTGATGAGTGACTGTATTCTGTTCGCATGTCTGTTTGCGACTTATGCAGTACTCGTTAACGGAACCGCGGACGGCAAATCTGGTAAAGAGCTTTTCAACCTCTCTTTTGTATTGGTTGAAACTTTCCTACTGTTATTCAGTAGTATCACTTATGGCTTTGCCATGCTGGGAATGAACAAAGGAAAAATCGGCCAGGTTAACGCCTGGCTCGGCATGACTTTCCTGTTCGGCCTTGGCTTCGTGGCGATGGAATTGTACGAATTCCATCACCTGATTGTTGAAGGCTACGGTCCTGACCGCAGTGCATTCTTGTCCGGATTCTTCGCACTAGTTGCTACTCACGGTATCCACGTTACCTGTGGTCTGGTCTGGATTATCATCATGATAATCCAAGTCACCCGCCGCGGTTTAACTGATGTCAATAAAACCCGTCTGAACTGCCTGAGCTTGTTCTGGCACTTCCTAGATGTGGTCTGGATCTGTGTATTTACCGTTGTTTATCTGTTAGGAGCTATGTAATGAGTCATTCTAATACTGCTCATACTGGAGCTAGCCACGGTAGCCTGAAATCTTATCTGATCGGCTTTGTTCTTTCAGTCATCCTGACTGTGATTCCATTCTGGATGGTAATGGATGGTTCTGCCTCCCATACGACTATCCTGACAACAGTAGTCGCTCTGGCTGTGGTGCAGATTATTGTTCATTTTATCTACTTCCTGCACATGAACACTTCGTCAGAAGAACGCTGGAACTTAGTAGCATTGCTGTTCACCATTTTAATTATCGGTATTGTTGTTGTTGGCTCACTATGGATTATGTACAACCTCAACATTAATATGATGGTTGATTAAAGAGCTGCATATATGATTAAGCAATACCTGCAAGTAACTAAACCAGGAATTATTTTCGGCAATTTAATTTCTGTGATCGGTGGTTTTCTACTCGCCTCGAAAGGGGTGATTGATTACCCTTTGTTCATTTCGACTCTGCTCGGCGTTTCATTAGTCGTGGCTTCTGGCTGTGTATTTAACAACTACATTGACCGTGACATCGATCGGATCATGGAAAGAACAAAAAACCGTGTCCTTGTAAAAGGGCTTATTGATCCGAAAATCAGCCTGATTTATGCATCAATACTGGGTATTGTTGGCATAGTGCTGCTCTATGCAGCAGCCAATGCTTTAGCAATGCAATTAGCGATTATCGGTTTTGTCGTCTATGTAGGGGTTTATAGCCTCTATATGAAAAGGAAATCTGTTTATGGCACGTTGATCGGCAGTTTGTCCGGTGCGGCACCTCCGGTTATCGGTTATTGTGCAGTAACTGGTCAGTTTGATACGGGCGCGTTGATCCTGTTACTGATTTTCAGCCTGTGGCAAATGCCGCACTCCTATGCCATTGCTATTTTTCGTTTCAAAGATTACCAGGCAGCCAATATTCCTGTACTGCCCGTGATCAAAGGCATATCCGTGGCGAAAAACCACATTATCCTTTATATCCTGGCATTTATGATTGCAACCCTTATGTTAGCCATCAGCGGTTACGCTGGTTACAAATATTTGGTTGTTGCAGCAGCAGTGAGCGTCTGGTGGCTAGGAATGGCGTTATCCGGTTACAAAACTGATAATGACCGCATTTGGGCTCGTAAATTATTTATATTTTCCATTGTGGCAATCACTTCCCTGAGTGTCATGATGTCTATTGACCCACATGTACCCTCAGAAGCCTTCCTAACTTACGTCCGGTAATTTTCCCTGATGGCAGTGGTCCCCCCTGCCATCAGTTTCCTTCCAGCCTGTTATTCCCTCTCCTTAATACTTCAATATTATTAATTCAATTAACTATTTACCCCTTATTGAAAACCTATCTACAATGACACATCAAAATATTTCGAGGTAATCATGAACGATAATAAAATGACGCCACTTGAGCTTCGGGCGACATGGGGCCTAGGTTCAGTTTTTTCTCTGCGAATGCTAGGCTTGTTCATGGTGATTCCTGTATTAACAACCTATGGCCTGAATCTAGAAGATGCCACCAAAACACTTATTGGTATCGCCATTGGCATTTATGGTTTAACCCAAGCAATTTTACAGATCCCTGTTGGACTGCTTTCTGACAAAATTGGCGCTAAGCCCTTAATTGTTGGTGGGTTACTACTATTCGTCTTAGGCAGTATCATTGCTGCTCTCAGTGATTCTATCTGGGGCATAATAATTGGACGAGCGCTACAAGGTGCTGGAGCCATATCTGCTGCAATTATGGCGCTACTTTCTGATTTAACCCGTGAACAAAATCGAACTAAAGCGATGGCTTTTATTGGCATTAGTTTCGGAATAACTTTCGCCGCAGCCATTGTACTTGGCCCAATCCTGGCTCATGCCATTGGATTAAACGGTCTATTTTGGGTAATTACCATTCTAGCCGGTTGTGGCATTCTGATAACGCTATTTGCTGTTCCTTCCACAGATAAACACATCCTCAACCGCGAATCAGGCATTGTTCGTCACAGTTTCAGTAAAGTTCTGACTGATAGCCAATTGCTGAAACTCAACTTTGGCATACTCAGTTTGCACACTTTGCTAATGGCAAGTTTTGTCGCCTTTCCTTTGGTGATGCAACAAGCAGGATTCCCTAACCAACAACATTGGAAGGTTTACCTGATCACCATGCTGGTTTCATTTGTATCTGTTTTACCTTTCATTATTTACGCAGAAAAAAAGCGCCGCATGAAACAAGTGTTTTCACTGTGTATCACAATGCTACTGATTGCTGAAATTGTATTGTGGGCAGCGGGACATCACTTATGGGTAATTTTCATCGGCATACAAATTTTCTTTATTGCTTTCAATGTAATGGAAGCTATCCTGCCATCACTTATCAGTAAAGAAGCACCAGCAGGTTATAAAGGTACAGCAATGGGCATCTACTCTACTAGCCAATTTTTAGGTGTCGCTTTAGGAGGGAGCCTTGGTGGTTGGTTATCTGAATTAAAAGGAGCGCCGCTGGTATTTATGGCTGGTATCGTACTGACAACCATTTGGTTCATTATCAGTACAACAATGAAACAACCCCCTTATGTCAGCAGCATCAGAATTTCTCTGCCAGAAAATATAGTCAATAAAGCATTACTGGAACAAAAAATTCTTGTTCAGCCAGGCGTTTACGACGTCGTTATTGTGCCGGAGGAGCATAGTGCTTACATAAAAGTAGATACTAAACTGACAAGCAGAGCACAACTTGAACAATTGATAGCTAACAATAATGACACGATAGGTTAAGTATCAAACCAGATAACTCCACTCACTCCGATTTGATATTAAGGAAAACTGGGAGTGGGGTATTCTGGTCAGGAATACCCCACTCCATATTAGGCTAGATATCTCAATCCACTAGGCAGAAAATCAATCCCGGAAATTAGTAAACTGGAATGGCTGTCCCAGCTCTGCGCCACGAACTAATGCCATAACACTTTGCAAATCATCACGAGCTTTACCTGTCACTCGCACCTGTTCACCCTGAATCTGTGCTTGCACTTTCAGTTTACTATCCTTAATCAGCTTCACGATCTTTTTCGCCGTAGGGGTATCAATCCCCTGCTTCAGAGTCGCTTCAACGCTGTAAGTCTTACCACTGTGCAACATATCATCAGGGATATTCAATGCAGCGCCATCGATACCACGTTTAGCCAACTTTTCACGTATGATATCAACCAACTGACTTACCTGAAAATCTGACTCACTAGCGATCTTGATAGATTCACTTTTTTCATTTAATTCGAAACTGGCGCTGACATTACGGAAATCCCAACGGCTAGCAAGCTCGCGCTGCGCATTTTCTACCGCGTTGCGAACTTCATGCATATCAATTTCTGAAACAATATCGAAAGATGGCATTATCCATGACCTCCTGATAATCAATAAGTTGGCATGATAACCGCTTTCCACTGTCAGCAAAAGCGCTATACTTGGATTAGCGGGATCTTATTATTTCCATCCCAATATTATGGCAGCGTCTTTCAAAAGGTGTATATGAAGATAACCGTTCTTGGCTGTGGCGCTATAGGAAAACTGTGGCTAGCAGCATTATCGCAACAAAAGCATCAAGTACAGGGCTGGTTAAAAAGTTCCCAGTCTTATTTATCTGTTCATATTGACGAAATGAATGGGCAAGTATTCAACCAACCAATCCCAACTAATAATAGCGATCATCTTGCTAACAGCGAATTACTAATTGTCTGCCTGAAAGCATGGCAAGTCGCTGATGCAGTGAATAATTTACTCCCCAAACTTTCACCTAATTGCCCAATTTTATTACTACACAACGGCATAGGCACCCAAGAAGAACTATTATCAGCGCCTAATCCAATACTACTTGGCGTCACAACACATGGCGCATATCAGGATAACCAACGGGTTTATCATACCGCGTCCGGGCTAACCCATATTGGCTCGGCAACGTCAAATGCAACTGGGTTTAGCTCTCTGGCTAATGTATTACACCAATCTTTGCCAGACGTTGCATGGCATAACGAAATACTCTCTATTAGTTGGCTGAAACTTGCCGCTAACTGTGTCGTAAACCCGCTAACTGCACTTTATGAATGCCAAAATGGCGATTTGCTTCGCTATCCGGAACAATTAAATACTTTGTGCGAAGAGATTATTCAGGTTATGCAACGAGAGAACATGCATACTACTATCGACAACCTGATTGCCTATGTCTACGATGTGATTAAACTTACAGCAAAGAACTACTCTTCCATGTTGCAGGATGTCCGCGCAAAACGTCGCACTGAAATTGACTATATCACCGGTTACTTATTACGCCGGGCCGGTGCACATGGTCTGGCAACCCCTGAAAATATCCGTATCTATAACCTAGTTAAACATAAGGAAAGATGATTATGACCCCTTCAGCACTCATCTGCCTGGCCCACGGTAGTGAAGAAATAGAAGCCGTTACAACCATTGATTTACTGGTACGCGCTGGTATCAGTGTCACGATCGCCAGCACCGCCAGCGATGGAGAACTGGTTTTAACTTGTTCCAGAGGTGTAAAACTAGTTGCTGATGTCCCTCTGGAAAAAGTTATTGATGAATCTTTCGATGCCATTATCTTACCCGGCGGTATGCGAGGTGCCGAATGTTTCCGTGATAATTCACTCGTTATCGAAAAAATCCGCCAGGCACATTATCAAAGGAAAATTATCGCTGCAATTTGTGCCGTGCCTGCTATCGTGCTTGAACACCACAATTTATTCCCTACAGCCAAAATGACCGGCTACCCCGGTTTGCAAGACAAAATTTCGTCCGATAAATGGATTGATTGCCGAGTCTGTTTTGATGATCGAGTCAATCTATTGACCAGCCAAGGGCCAGCGACAGCTTTCGATTTCGCATTAAAACTCATTGAATTATTAAAAGGACGAGAAATAGCAGCAGAAGTGGCAGCTCAACTCATATTGCCACTAGGTGTATATTCTTATCAGGATTGAAAAAATAGACAAAAACATCTTACTTTATACGATTCGGGGTTCACGTAATAAGAACCCCGAAATGTATAATTAAAACAATTAAGGCCGATAAACTTTCACGTTATCAAAACCCTGCTCAGATAAATAGAGTGCCTGCAAACGACTCATAACTCCACGTTCACAATAGAGTAGATAAGTCTTATCTTTTGGCAAATCACCAAACTGGCTGCTCAACTTATAGAATGGCAATGATTTGATTTCCACACCATTTAACTGCAATGGCCGATCATCTTGTTCATCAGGCGAACGAATATCCAATAACACATCCGTTGGAACGAACGCTGTCACCGTTTCAATTTCAACCACTTGCTCATTGCTTTGTTCTGCGATCTGGCGAATATCAATATTCTGAGCCTCACTGATCACTTTTTCCAGAATATTAAAATCGAAATTTGCCTCTTCTGCTTCAATTTTAGCTTTAACAGCTTTTACTGTTGGGCTTTTTGAAATAACACCACAGAATTCAGGCATCGTACGGGCAAAATCCTCAGTGCCAATCTCACGCGCTAACCTGATAATGTGCTCCTTATCATGAGAAATCAGCGGCCGCAGAATCAATGTATCCGACGCATTATCAATCAAACGCAAATTAGTGAGTGTCTGGCTGGAAACTTGTCCCAAAGCTTCACCGGTAACAATCGCTTGCACGCCATAACGCTCTGCAACTTTAGATGCCGCTCTTACCATCATCCGTTTAAGCACCACCCCCATTTGGCCATCATCAATTTTTTCCAAAATTTCAGCGACAACAGGTTCAAAATCCACAGCAACGAAACGGACTTTATGGGAACTACCAAAACGATTCCAAAGATAATGAGCAACCTGCTTCACGCCAATTTCATGAGCGGAGCCGCCAAGATTGAAGAAGCAATAGTGAACACGGCAGCCACGGCGCATTAGCATATAGCTGGAAACACCAGAATCAAAACCCCCAGAAATCAGAGACAATACATCTTCCTGCGTTCCGATAGGAAAACCACCAATCCCTTCATAACGGGCTTTTACCAAAATCAGCACATCCTGATCAATTTCCAAATTGACGGTAACATCAGGATGATTGAGTTTTACTTTCGCAGATTCAATATGCTGGTTTAAACCACCACCGACATAACGTTCTACTTCATTAGACGTAAATTGATGTTTACCACGACGTTTTACCCGAACACAAAATGTCTTATTGTGGAGCGATTCGCCATAAGCATCATAAGCTTGTTCAAAGATATGATGCATGTCACGAAACTCACGCTCTTCTACTTGCAGAATATGGTGAATACCGGGGATACGTGTCAGCGCATCACAAATTTGAGCGCCAAGGTTTTCATCTTTAGTACGAACTTCGATATTATCCCAATGGCGAACCACTGCAATATTATCTCCTAATGTTTTCAGCACATTGCGAATATTACTAGCGAGAATTTTAATAAAGCGCAAACGAACAGTTTGGCTCTTGATCGTGATTTCCGGGAATAATTTAATAATAAACTTCATAGTGAGTTATAGTAGTAGTTAGGCATTTTGATAAAAAAACTGATGGTACGTTTTGGTTGTCAAATCAGGCCGCGGAGTATAACACTATCTCGTGGTATAGCGCGGAAAAAACACAAAATCAGTTAAGGATTTGTTTGCACCAGCATAATAAGATAGTCTGCAACCCTCAGGCGAACTCTGTAAATAGTAAAAAATTATGCCAAAGAAAAACGCAATATCAGAAAGTACAAACAGTACGCCAGAACCTGCCCCGGCAATGACATTTGAAAGCTCATTAAAAGAGCTGGAACAGATCGTCGCCCGGCTGGAATCAGGTGAACTGGCACTGGAAGAAGCCCTAAGCGAGTTTGAGCGTGGTATTCAATTAGCCCGTCAAGGGCAACAGACTTTGCAACAAGCAGAACAGCGAGTTCAGATTCTGCTTAACGATGATGCCCAATCTCCACTGAGTCATTTCTCCCCGGATACTGAATAAGCCTATGTCTGAACAAAATTCAACCCAATTTAAAGAACAGCTTAAAATCTGTCAACAACGAGTCAATAACGTTCTGATAAGCACACTATCTTCACTGGCATTTGCAGACAACCCGCTCGTTCACGCAATGCAACATGGTACTTTGCTCGGTGGTAAACGCCTGCGCCCATTTTTAGTTTATGCCGTTGGTGAAATGTTTGGGTTATCCGCAAATAATCTGGATGCTCCAGCAGCAGCCGTTGAATGTATCCACGCCTTTTCATTAATTCATGACGACTTACCGGCGATGGATAACGATGATTTACGCCGTGGACAACCGACCTGCCACATAAAATTTGGCGAAGCTCACGCGATTCTAGCGGGAGATGCATTGCAGGCACTAGCGTTTGAAATCCTATCTAAAAGAGAAATGCCGGATGTTACAACAGCAGATCGCCTCGAAATGCTTGCTGAATTGGCAACCGCCAGTGGCGTAACCGGTATGTGTGGCGGCCAGGCCCTGGATTTGGCAGCAGAAGGCAAACACATCGATCTCCATATGCTAGAAAAAATTCATCGCCACAAAACGGGCGCACTTATCCGTTCCGCAGTCAGAATGGGCGCATATGGCGCAGGTCAACGTGGGCATGACGTCTTGCCTGAATTGGATCAATATGCCCAAGCCATCGGGCTCGCATTCCAAGTTCAGGACGACATTCTTGATGTCATTGGCGATACCGAAATGATAGGAAAACGCCAAGGCAGTGACCAACAGCTAGGAAAAAGCACTTACCCCGCATTACTAGGGTTAGAACAAGCACAGAAAAAAGCATACGAACTGTATCAAGAAGCATTACAAGCTTTGAATAAACTGGAAGATAAATCTTATAACACAACCATGCTGCGCGCACTTGCCAGTTTTATCATTGAACGTAACAACTAAGGTCTGCCGGTAAATTTACCCACTGGCAGCGCTATTAATAAACACTTCTTAACGAGTATCAAATGAGCATTGATATAGCCAAATACCCAACATTGGCATTAGCGGAAAATCCTGAAGAACTTCGTATGTTACCAAAAGAGAGCCTGCCGAAGTTATGTGATGAACTTCGGCAATTCCTGCTAAACAGTGTCAGTCGCTCTAGTGGTCACTTTGCCTCCGGTCTTGGCACCATTGAGCTGACTGTGGCGTTGCATTATGTCTATAAAACGCCTTTCGACAAATTGGTATGGGACGTCGGCCATCAGGCTTATCCTCACAAAATCTTGACAGGACGCCGAGATCGTATTGATACGATTCGTCAAAAGAATGGGCTTCACCCTTTCCCGTGGCGGGATGAAAGTGAATACGACACCTTATGTGTCGGCCACTCATCGACCTCTATCAGTGCTGGATTAGGTATGGCAATTGCCGCTCAACGCGAAGGCAAAGGCCGTCGTACAGTTTGTGTTATCGGTGATGGCGCGATAACAGCAGGCATGGCTTTCGAAGCGATGAACCATGCCGGGGATATCGACCCGGATATGTTAGTCATTCTTAATGACAACGAAATGTCTATCTCAGAGAACGTTGGTGCGTTAAATAACCATCTAGCTCAACTTCTTTCCGGTAAACTCTACACCACATTGCGGGAAGGCGGGAAAAAAGTCTTTTCCAATCTACCTCCGATTAAAGAACTACTGAAAAAAACTGAAGAACATATCAAAGGCATGGTTGTTCCTGGCACTCTGTTTGAAGAATTGGGTTTTAATTACATTGGCCCCATCGACGGACATGATGTACTGACATTGACCCAAACGCTGAAAAATATGCGTGAGTTGAAAGGGCCACAGCTACTGCACATCATGACTAAAAAGGGTCGGGGCTATGCACCCGCCGAAAAAGATCCTATCAGTTGGCATGCGGTACCTAAATTTGATCCGACTACTGGCGCATTACCTAAAAGCTCAGACAACCGCCCTACTTTCTCCAAAATCTTTGGAGACTGGCTATGCGAAGAAGCCGCCAATGACAAAAAATTGATGGCAATCACACCAGCCATGCGCGAAGGCTCTGGTATGGTGCGTTTCTCCCGTGAATATCCTGATCAATACTTCGATGTCGCCATTGCAGAACAACATGCCGTGACTTTTGCCGCTGGTTTGGCAATTGGTGGTTACAAGCCGATTGTTGCTATCTATTCAACATTTCTCCAACGTGCTTATGACCAGGTTATCCATGATGTCGCCATTCAGAATCTACCTGTTCTATTTGCAATAGATCGCGGAGGTATCGTAGGTGCTGATGGTCAGACACATCAAGGCGCCTTTGATCTTTCATTCCTTCGTTGTATCCCCAACATGGTCATTATGTCGCCAAGTGATGAGAACGAATGCCGACAGATGCTGCATACCGGCTATCATTATCAGCAAGGTCCAGTAGCCGTGCGCTATCCACGAGGAACAGGAACGGGGGCAGAACGCCAATCATTTGAACAATTGCCAATTGGTAAAGGCGTTATTCGTCGTCAGGGTAAGAAGATAGCGATCCTGAACTTTGGTACTCTGTTACCCGATGCAATAACGGCAGCAGAGTCACTGGATGCGACTGTTGTTGATATGCGTTTTGTCAAACCACTGGATAAAGAATTGATATTAGAAATGGCTGATAACCATGATTTATTGGTCACGCTGGAAGAAAATGCCATTATGGGCGGCGCCGGAAGTGGCGTTAATGAACTGCTAATGCAGGAAGGTCGTCTGGTGCAAATTCTGAATATTGGCTTGCCTGACCAATTTGTGCCACAAGGCAGTCAGGAAGAAATCAGAGCGGATTTAGGGCTTGATGCCGCAGGTATTCAAAATAGCATCAATAAAAGGCTATTTTCCTGAGTATATAAGGATAATAGGGTATTTATCCTATTATCCTCAGTGTGTGGATTTACCGATTGATTACGTATAATGATTTGAGTTAAAACCGCCAGCGGTCTATACCTCCTACTCTGACGCCCACATTAGGAAATATTGGTGATAATCTGTCGAATTGTTCCATTATTGGAATTGTAATTAGCGACTTTTTTGGGATTATAGTAGGAAGTTCCTCAAGTTAGATGATATGTATTTCCGCATTCTTCTCTATAAAAAGGCACCATTTTCAGAATCAAGTAACGATGCCTACCAAAGTACTCTACACAAACCCAGCAATCCAGTGCAGCCGACTTCTGATATTTCGTGCAGTCGTCTTCTGAAAATGACAAGATAGGGGTCACGGCCGTGCCAAAAGCGTTCGTATTTGATACGGTACACGTACGCTTTCATTATGTACATCTTGCTAATAGGCACACCTTAATGTACGATTTCAATACGTACAAATAGGAGGGCGTAACAATGCCTCAGATCCCAGTAGAAACTAACGACCGAATGTCGCTACGTATTGCCTCAGAAGAAAAGTCGCTGTTGATGCGTGCAGCCGCTTTACAACATACCAACTTGACTGAATTCGTGATCCGCAATGTGATGTCAGCAGCACAGAAGATTATCGACGAGAGCGAACGGCTGGAGCTGACCAAAAGAGATAGTTTGCATGTTCTGGATCTTTTGGATAACCCACCGGCACCCAATGATAAATTGTTGGCCGCAGCATTTGCCTTGCCAAAACAATCATGACGCTACCAATCTGGCACGAAGAACCTATAGGCAAACATCATGATCGCGGTGCTTTTGACTGTGGTGATGAGGCATTGAATCAGTTTTTACATCGCCATGCAAGGCAGAGCCATGAGAAAGGTGGGGCAAAAACCTACCTTGCGGTTAGCGAGAACAATGGAACGGTATTGGGTTACTATAGTCTAAGCCCCGCTTCTATTGCTTATGAACGTGCACCGGAAGTGATTAAACGGGGCCTGGCTCGACATGAAGTGCCAGTATTTCGGCTCAGCCGTCTGGCTGTAGATCTTTCAGTACAGAATCAAGGGCTCGGTGGCCAGTTGTTGCTAGCCGCTGGTCGGCGCTGTTTATTGGTGGCCGCGCAGGCTGGCGGGGTTGCATTGCTGATTGATGCCAAGAATGGACGTGTTGCCGAGTGGTACACCAGCTATGGTGCTATTCCGCTATTAGATGCCCATCTATCTTTGCTGTTACCATTCAAAACAATACATGCAGCTCTAGTCACTGCGGGGAAGCTTTAAATGAGTCCCCTCTAAGGGATAATCAATACACCACACCTCAGAAAATAAAAATCTGATAAAACGCCAATAACCAAACAATCACGAAAGAAAATACAGCAGCGATAACATCATCCAACATGATGCCTAATCCGCCATGAACATAGCGATCAAACCAGCGAATTGGCCACGGTTTCCACATATCGAGAATACGGAACACCATAAAACCGGTCAAAACCCACTGCCAGTTAACCACAGGGATTGCCATCAATGTGATCCACATACCGATAAATTCGTCCCAGACAATACTACCGTGGTCATGAACCTTCATATCATCAGAAGTACGCTGGCAAATCATTATGCCGACAAACATCCCGACAATAATCACCAACCAGCACATCCATTCCGGAAACTGAATCAGTAATAACCAGAATGGAATAGCCGCTGCCGATCCCATTGTTCCCGGCACAACCGGCGACAACCCACTACCAAAACCTGTCGCTAATAGATGCCAGGGATTGCTCATCCGTAAGCGACGCTTTGCCTTATCCATGTGCTTCCTCGGTAATAAAATGATCGAACCCTTTTAGATCTAATTTAATCTCTTTATTATTGCTGTAGTAACGAATACCCTCCGATTCCGCCATGATCTGTCCAACACAGCTAAAACCAGCACCGGTATGCGCTAACGCAATTTCCAACGCACCACGATTCCGCTCCGGGACGGTAAAACACAATTCATAGTCTTCCCCACCACTCAAAGCCCACATCAAAGCTTGTTGTGGTTCAACATATTGTTTCATCGCATCAGAGTAAGGAATCGCATCCAGGTTTATTCTGGCTCCACATCGGCTGGCTTTCAGAATGTGACCCAAATCGGAAATCAAACCATCAGACAAATCAATAGCTGATGTTGCCAGGCCACGTAGTGCTTGCCCTTGTAAAATACGAGGCTGCGGCCTGAGATGACGCTGAACTAACCAGTTGTGGGATATCGGATCAGAAATTTGTAGACGGTTTTGTAACAGAGCCAAACCCGCCGCACTATCACCCAACGATCCACTCACATAAATCCAATCGCCATTTTTTGCGCCAGCACGCCGTAACGCTCTGCCTGCGGGAACTAAACCATGAATCGTCAACGTCAGACTCATCGGGCCGCGGGTAGTGTCGCCGCCAATAAGCTGCATACCGTAATAACGCAATTGTTCAAACAAACTGTCACTGAAACTACTCAGCCAGCATTCATCTACTTCCGGTAATGTTAAAGCCAATGAAAGCCAAGCAGGATCAGCGCCGACCGCGGCTAGATCACTAAGATTCACAGCGAGAGATTTGTAAGCTAAATCTTCAGGGGAGATATCAGGTAAAAAATGAACGCCTGAAACTAAGGTATCCGTACTAACCGCCAATTGTTGTTTATCGGCCAGTGTCATTAGTGCGCAGTCATCACCAATACCCAAATTTACATCACGCCGGTTAGTCTCCTGGCGATCAAAATAACGTGCAATGAGGTCAAATTCGCCACATGCCATAATAAAATCCCAAAAAATTACTGATGATCATGAACATAAGGCCGGTATCCCGGCCTTACAAATCATCGTCTACGGTGGGAAAAACCCGACAAGCAGTAGCTTATCTTTTTCTGCGTACTGCTGGACCAGATTTATCCAATACTCCGTTCACGAATTTGTGACTATCTTCAGCACCGAAGACTTTTGCCAATTCGATAGCTTCGTTAATAGCCACTTTATAAGGGACATCATCACGATAACTTAGTTCAAACATAGCAACACGCAAAATGGCTTTTTCTACCTGACCTAACTCTTCGAGCTGACGGGAAAGATAAGGAGCCATCAAAGCATCCAGCTTAACTGCATTCACAGCTACTCCTGACAGCAATTCACGAAAATAGGTTACGTCAACACCAGTGACGTCCTGCTCCGACAGAAACTGTAATTCAACATCAGCAATGCTATTGCCAGATAATTGCCATGAATATATAGCCTGAACAGCGCACTCACGAGCACGACGACGAGCAGCAGGTTTCACAAGATTCCCCTTAATTAAAACTAAAATCAGCCTTTAATGGCATTAATTACATTGACCATTTCCAGCGCGGTTAATGCAGCTTCTGCGCCTTTATTACCCGCTTTGGTTCCAGCGCGTTCAATCGCCTGTTCAATGCTTTCTGTAGTCAGAACACCAAATGCCACTGGGATTTCACTGGACATCGCCACACTAGACAGACCAGAACTGCATTCACCAGCAACGTATTCAAAATGAGCGGTACCACCGCGGATAACTGTACCTAGCGCGACAACGGCATCATATTTTCGGGTTTCGACCAATGTCTTCACTGTCAATGGTAACTCGTAAGCACCAGGAACCCAGACAACAGTGATATTCTCTGAGGCAACCTGACCGATACGCTCAAGCGCATCTACCGCGCCTCCTAACAGACTGTCATTAATGAAGTTGTTGAAACGTGCAATGGCAATCGCCACACGAGCTTGTGGAGCTGCAACAACACCTTTGATTACGTTCATAGCCTTCCTTCTATCTGTTCATATCCGCAGGGGGGCGGATTCTATCATATTCTTTCGTTAGCCGCGCCTGCCGATTTAGCAACGGAGCATAAAAACAGGCAAATTAATCCACACTCACATATTCAGTCAGTATACAGGCCGTAAACGCAGACGAAGATCAGGCCCAACTTGCTGTATATCAAAAATGTCAAATTCCGGCGCCACTGCCAGATTTTTGAGTTCAGGAATAGTAAACAAACCACAAGCCGTATCACCTAGCACTTTTGGCGCAACGTAAAGAACCAGTTCATCCACCAATCCTAACGTTAGCAATGCCCCCGCCAACAATGCCCCGCATTCAGTCCAGACCGTATTGATCTGGCGCCTCCCCAACTGCATCATCAATGACACTAAATCTACCCCAGCACCATGAGCCGGTAACAGTATCTGTTCTACATTTTTAGACAAGTCATGTTCATCTGCTTTAGTGCGAGCCAGCCAACAATAACCGGGCTGTTGTATCACCTGATGCTGAGGACCAACACGATTTTGACTGTCAACAATAACACGTACCGGTTGACAAAGATTTTCCTCGGGATAAGCCGCCTGAGTTTCTGCATCCAATTCACTCCAACGAACCGTCAAGTGAGGATCATCAGCCAGAACAGTGCTACTGGAACTCAGAATCGCGCTACATTGAGCACGGAATTTTTGCACATCATCGCGAGCTTGAGATGATGTAATCCATTTACTTTCGCCAGAAGCTAATGCAGTTCGCCCATCAAGAGAAGAAGCCATCTTCAACTGAACATACGGGAATCCGGTACGCATCCGTTTCAAAAATCCCCGGTTGAGAGATTCAGCTTCTTCCATCATCAGACCATGCTCTACTGCAATACCAGCCTGTTGCAGCTTATAAAGTCCCCTTCCTGCTACCTGTGGATTAGGGTCCTGCATCGCCGCAACCACACGGCTAACACCAGCCGCAATCAACGCATCGGCACAAGGTGGCGTTTTACCGTGATGACTGCACGGTTCAAGCGTGACATAAACAGTTGCGCCCTTAGCTTTATCTCCGGCCATCCGTAAAGCGTGAACCTCAGCATGTGGCTCGCCAGAACGTAAATGAAAACCTTCCCCAATAATCTGCCCATCACGCACAATCACACAACCTACGTTGGGATTAGGTGACGTGGTAAAGCGCCCTTGACGCGCTAATTCCAAAGCACGCGCCATATATTTTTTATCGTTATTCACTGGCTCAACCTTGTAATTTAGCAATCTCTTCGCCAAATTCACGAATATCTTCAAAGCTGCGATAAACAGAAGCAAAACGGATATAAGCAACTTTATCCAATTTCTTCAATTCATCCATGACCAGATTACCAATCATTTTGGATGGAACTTCCCGTTCACCGGTAGCACGTAACTGAGATTTAATATAGCTAATCGCCATCTCTACATCATCAGAACTAACCGGGCGCTTCTCCAGTGCTTTTTGCATACCGCGGCGCAATTTTTCTTCATCGAACGGCTCTCGGATATCGTCACTTTTTATTACTCTAGGCATAACCAACTCAGCCATTTCAAAAGTGGTGAATCGCTCATGACACTCAAGACACTGGCGCCGTCGGCGCACCTGCGAGCCATCCCCAACTAAACGAGAGTCAATCACTTTGGTATCAACAGCAGCACAAAATGGGCAATGCATATCGTTTCCTGATGGTTAATCCAAACTAAATTTACAGTTTATCCTTAATCTGAATAAAAAACACCCTGTCAGCCGGAATACTCACAGGGTGTTTGAACAGCATCAAGGCAGAATAATTAAGGTAACAAAGATGGCTGATCAGCCCCTTCTTTTTCAACTTTTTGCTGGATCATGTGTTCACGCTTCATACCCAGTTTCAACGCTAAAGCGGAAGCAACATAGATAGAAGATACCGTACCGATAGAAACACCGATTAACATCGCTAGTGAGAAACCCTTCAACATCGCGCCACCGAAAATATACAACATCAGCACCACCAGTAAGGTAGTCGCGGACGTCATGATTGTACGGCTCAACGTTTGCGTCAGAGAGACGTTCATAATTTCATACGACGTACCACGACGGATCTTACGGAAATTCTCACGGATACGGTCAGAAACCACGATACTGTCATTCAATGAGTAACCGATAACCGACATCAGCGATGCCACAATGGTCAGGTCAATCTCGATATGAAACAGTGATAGAACCCCTAATGTGATGATGACGTCATGGGCAAGGGCAAGAACCGCACCCAATGCTAAACGCCATTCAAAACGGAACCCAACATAAATCAAGATGCAGACAAGCGCCGCCAGTAACGCCATTGCACCATCTTGGGCGAGCTCAGCACCGACACTCGGCCCAACAATTTCAATACGATTGACACTCGCATCTTTATCAATGGTGTCATTAACGACCTTAATAACCTTTTTACCCAGTTCCTCATTAGCCGCTCCCGTAACCGGTGGCATACGCACCATGACATCACGGCTACTACCGAAATTTTGCAACAGCGGATCTTCAAAACCCGCTTTTGCCAGGCTATCACGCATCTTATCCAGATCAGCAGATTGACTGAGTTTGATTTCGATTACCGTACCACCGGTAAAATCGAGTCCCCAGTTAAATCCGCGGGTTGCCATCACAAAAACAGAAGCTACCAACAGCAGCAACGAAATTCCGAAAGCAACGTTGTCCCAGCGCATAAAGTCATAGACTCTGCGACCATAGTTCAATTGTTCAACAGTATAATCCTGTGCCACAACGTGCTCCTTAAATTGATAGCTTCTTAATACGCTTACCGCCGTATAGCAGGTTGACGATCCCTCGAGTACCTACAATAGCGGTGAACATAGAAGTCGCGACACCAATTGACGTTGTTATCGCAAAGCCTTTAATTGACCCGGTACCAACAGCATAAAGAATGACCGCAGTAATCAACGTAGTCAGGTTAGCGTCAATAATACTGGAGAAAGCCCCTTTATAACCTTCATGTATCGCTTGTTGTACTGTCCGGCCATTACGCAATTCTTCTTTGATACGTTCGTTAATCAGCACGTTAGCATCAACCGCCACCGCCAGCGTTAGCACAATACCCGCGATCCCCGGCATGGTTAACGTCGCCCCTGGCAGCAGAGACATGATACCGACAATCAACACCAGGTTAGCCAACAACGCACTGCTCGCAATCACGCCAAATTTACGATAGTAAATCACCATAAACAGAATTGATGCGATTAAGCCCCACAGACAAGCTTCTAAACCTTGTTCAATATTTTGCAGACCAAGGGTTGGTCCAATGGTACGCTCTTCCACAATCTGAATCGGCGCAATCAAAGCCCCTGCACGCAACAATAAGGATAACTGACGCGCTTCGGTTGCATTGGAAAGGCCCGTGATACGGAAATTGTTCCCCAGACGAGTCTGAATATTAGCAATGTTAATCACTTCTTCATGTTTAACTAACACCGCCCGACCGTTAGCATCTTTCTTACCGCTGTCTTTATATTCCACAAACAGTGTTGCCATTGGCTTACCAACATTGTCTTTGGTGAAATTAGACATCGCTGTGCCACCGGCACTGTCCAGTGAAATACTCACCTGTGGATTACCATATTCATCGGCATCCGAGATTGAATCTGTAATGTGATCACCGGTCAGAATAACACGCTTATATAGCACAACCGGATTACCGTCACGGGTGTTTTTCACCTCAGAATCACCAGGCACACGACCTGATGCAGCCGCGGTAGAATCAATACTGGTATTAACCAGACGGAATTCCAACGTTGCTGTCGCGCCAAGAATCTCTTTTGCACGAGCGGTATCCTGAATACCCGGTAATTCAACCACAATACGGTCAGCGCCCTGACGCTGAACCAATGGTTCAGCCACCCCCAGTTGATTAACACGGTTACGTAGAATAGTAATGTTCTGTTGTACCGCATAAGAACGGGCTTCGCGCTGACGTTCATCACTCATCACCGCTTTCAGGGTATTATTAGTTCCGATACTGAAAACTAAATCACGGTGACGACCTGTCAGATAGTTTTCCGCCTCAGCACGCGCTTTTTCATCACGGAAGCGGATTTCTACGCCGTAATTATCAATTTTACGAACAGTGGAATAAGGAATACCCTTTTCACGCAAATCAGTGCGCAGACCTTCAATATTCTGCTCTTGCAGTTTGCCTAATGCGGTTTCCATATCCACTTCCATCAGGAAGTGCACCCCACCCCGCAGATCAAGGCCCAACTTCATTGGTTCGGCGCCAACCTTACTTAACCAGGTTGGTGTTGCTGGCGCCAGGTTCAATGCCACCACGTATTGATCGCCTAATGTGGACATCAATACTTCACGGGCACGAAGCTGAATATCGGAATTATTGAAACGAGCAAGAATCGCGCCATTTTCCAGCGTAATAGATTTACTCGCGATTTGATTCTTTTCTAAAACATTATGGACTTGGACCAGCGTTTGCTCACTGGCGGCGACACCTCGCGCGCCAGTGATTTGTACAGCCGGATCCTCACCATAAAGGTTGGGAAGTGCATAAAGCAAACCGATGAGGATCGCAGCGATCAGCATCAGATACTTCCACAAAGGATAACGGTTTAGCACGGCAGTTCCCTTCGGGAAAATCAGAAATTATAGAGCTTTCATCGTACCTTTCGGTAAAACGGCAGCGACGAAATCACGTTTAATGGTCACTTCAGTAGTCTCATTCAGTGCTACAACGATATAACCCGTGTCAGAAACTTTAGTGACGCGACCAATCAAACCACCATTGGTCATCACCTCATCACCTTTGGAAATAGAATCCATCAGCTTTCTATGTTCTTTAGTACGTTTCTGTTGTGGACGCAGGATCATGAAGTAGAAGATCAAGCCAAAAACGACCAGCATGATGATCAAAGAATATGGGCTTCCCTGAGCCGGTGCGCCAGCAGATGCTGCTGCTTCAGAAATAATACTCATTAAACTTCCCTCATTGTTATCAAATTCAATAGTAATCAAAAACCAGCCGCAATATGCTATACACACCGAAACCAGTCAATCACCACTTAAGTCAAATACTTAATGCCGGAACGGGTTTACCAATCCGTTGATAAAAATCTTCAACAAACTGTTCAAGATTACCCTCTTCGATAGCTTGACGAATCTTAGCCATCAGGCGCTGATAATACCGCAAATTATGGATAGTATTCAGCCTTGCACCGAGAATTTCGTTACAACGGTCGAGATGATGCAAATATGCCCGACTATAATTCCGACAAGTATAACAGTCACACTGCTCATCCAGCGGAGAAGTATCCTCTTTATGTTTGGCATTACGTATCTTAATCACACCATTGGTCACAAAAAGATGACCATTACGGGCATTTCGGGTTGGCATCACACAATCAAACATATCAATGCCGCGACGAACACCTTCCACCAAATCTTCTGGCTTCCCCACGCCCATCAGATAGCGCGGTTTATCTTGCGGGATTTGCGGACAGACATGCTCAAGAATACGGTGCATATCCTCTTTAGGCTCGCCTACCGCCAGACCACCTACAGCGTATCCATCAAAACCAATCTCTACCAGACCTTTTACTGAGATGTCACGTAAATCTTCGTAAATACTTCCCTGAATAATACCAAACAACGCGTTTTTATTCTGTAATTCATCAAAACGCTTACGACTGCGCGCCGCCCAACGCAAGGACATCTCCATCGAACGTTTTGCATAATCCCAATCAGCAGGATATGGCGTGCATTCATCAAAAATCATGACAATATCAGAGCCCAAATCATACTGAATTTCCATCGATTTTTCTGGGCTAAGGAAAACTGGGGTACCATTGATTGGGTTACGGAAATGTACACCTTCCTCTTTGATTTTACGCATTGCGCCAAGGCTGAATACCTGAAAACCGCCTGAATCCGTCAAAATTGGACCATGCCATTGCATAAACCCATGCAGATCACCATGAAGTTTCATGATTTCCTGCCCTGGACGTAGCCACAAATGGAAAGTATTGCCAAGCAGGATCTGTGCGCCGGTATCCTTTACCTCTTCCGGTGTCATCCCTTTTACTGTGCCATAAGTCCCAACTGGCATAAATGCCGGCGTTTCTACCACGCCACGCTCAAAAATCAGACGACCACGACGGGCTTGACCATCGGTAGTTTGTAATTCAAATTTCACCTAACCTCCAGGCATCAGATAAACAGTCCGATGCTGTTGTTTAAAACCAGACAAAGTTGAAATTTACCGTTGAGCTGAGATATTCACATAATCCTATTTTCAACAACTTCAACAATATATTCCAGTCAATGCCATAATTATTACATTAAATTAAGAAATCTTTTCCTTGCAAGCTAAGGGATTACGACGAATAAACATCGCATCACCGTAACTAAAGAAACGGTATTTTTCTGCAACCGCCTCTTTATAAGCATTCATCGTATTTTTATAACCCGCAAACGCAGAAACCAGCATGATAAGTGTCGATTCCGGCAAATGGAAATTAGTAATCAACGCGTCCACAACTTGATATTCAAAACCCGGATAGATAAAAATTTGCGTGTCATTAAAAAATGGTGCAATTAGCCCATCCTGGCAGGCTTTTGCTGCACTTTCCAGCGATCGCACTGACGTTGTGCCAACAGCAACAACTTTGTTACCTCGCGCCTTACACGCCAGCACAGCATCAACCACATCCTGTGGCACTTCTGCATATTCGGCATGCATAATATGGTCTTCAATAGTCTCCACCCGCACTGGTTGGAAAGTACCGGCACCAACATGCAGTGTCACAAAAACCATCTCCACGCCCTTTTTACGCAGCGCTTCCAACAATGGCTCATCAAAATGAAGACCTGCGGTTGGCGCAGCTACCGCGCCGGGCCGTTCACTGTATACCGTTTGATACAACTCGCGGTCTGCCTCTTCATCAGGACGATTAATATAAGGCGGCAAAGGCATATGACCTATGTCATCCAAAATGGACAACACATCGCGCTCATCCTCAAAACGTATTTCGAACAGGCTATCATGGCGGGCCAACATGGTTGCTTTAAGACTGTCATTGTCACCCAACAACAGCTCAGTTCCCTCTTTTGGCGCTTTGGAAGCACGCACATGTGCAAGTACCCGCTTATCATCCAACACCCGTTCAACCAGCACTTCCAGCTTACCGCCCGTAGCCTTTCGGCCAAAAATACGCGCGGGTATGACTCGGGTATTATTGAAAACCAGTAAATCTCCGGCATTCAGCTTATTGAGAACATCCGTAAAAACACCATGCGTTAATGCCCCCGTTTCACCATCAAGCGAGAGCAAACGGCAACCACTGCGTTGTGGTTGAGGATAATGAGCAATCATTTCGTCAGGAAGTTCAAAAGTAAAATCGGAGACACGCATTATATTTAATCATTCAGAAAAACAGGCGGACTAGTCTAGTGCCGCAGCTCTGAGGGTGCAACAAATAAGCACATAACTTCGCGGATTTATATTATAATCACCGAATGAATTTTCTCGCTCACCTACATTTAGCTACTCTGACTGACAGTTCCCTGTTAGGGAATCTGATGGCAGATTTTGTGCGTGGTAATCCAGAGGGGCAATACAGCGCTGATGTGGTTGCAGGTATTCGCATGCATCGGCGTGTTGATGTATTAACAGATACCCATCCATTTGTTATACAAGCCCGTCACTTGTTCAGTAATCCATATCGACGGGTTGCGCCGATCACTTTGGATATTATCTGGGATCACTTCCTCTCCTTGTATTGGGATAAATTAGTTCCCACTTACTCATTACCGACATTTATTCACCATGCTCGCAACCAAATTGAACCTCATCTTTATTACACTCCTGAAAAATTTCAGGAGCTGAATGAATTTTTATGGCCGCAAAACTGGCTGATCCGCTATGCAGATCTTGCATTTATCGCAGATGTATTAACAGGCATGGCCCGAAGACATCCCAGATTATCGGCTTTATCTGGATCATTTCAGGATATAGAACAACATTACGCTGACTTTGAAGCACTATTCTGGCAATTTTACCCCTATATGATGGAAAAAGCGGAAAATAAGGATTTCTACTGTTCGCCTCAGTAAGCGTTATTATTACAAATTATGCTTGTGAATAAATTGTAAATGCGGATAGAAAGAAATCATTCAGGCAATACAGTATTTTCGCATGTTTAATGATTTCTTCATTCCTGATATCCAGCGATACAGTCAGAATTTCTTTTCTCCAGCATGCCAACCATTTGGCTGGTGTAAGATGAATAGTAGGAAATGACTTTTTAACGCTAATTTTCATTCGGAAAGATCTTCATCAGGGGGACCTAAGCGATCCAATTCTGCCAGAATCAACGGAATTTGTGCCTCTAAATCAGCGGGTCTTTTATCTTTACTCCACCAGATAAGCGGATCACGGCGTTTATAGTCCACCTTACTGACTGCCTCTTTGCCGTTTAATAAGAATTTCACCATAAAGGCGACTGCCAGCGCTTTATCATTGCCACTACTTAAGAAAGCAAAAGTATAGCTGCTGACATTAGGAATAAAACCACGCCCGACAAGGTTATTATTTTCGTCTAGGCCATAAACTTTGAGATAAAAAATATTAGTTTTTTCCCCCATGCCTACTTGTGGATAGCGGGCAGCATAGGCTTTTCCTTTATACCAAGTATAAAAGATCTGCCGTTCGCGATCGATAATTAATGGTGCCTGACGGCGTAAGAAAAAGATGGCCCAGACAAAAGGAGGAATAATCAGTAGATAAAGTAGCAGAAATGTTATATCAGTTACCAAAATATCATTACTATATCTATAATGGTTATAGCGATAATATAGGTATTTTCTTAAGGAAATTTCTTTATCATAAGCAATATACTCATACTTTTTAAGAAAATCCGGTAGAGCAGGATCCAAATAAAACTTCTCACCATAATCTTTTTTTGCATCGTTAACATACCAAAGCAGATTCTTTTCTGCTGCCCGCCATGTTTCAATAAAATCGTTAACGTTTAATACCAGGCTGCTAATAATCCCCAGTGTGACTGGGATCAAGACAATACTCCGAGCGCGGCGTTGAGTGTTACGAACATGGCACTCCCTGTTATCAAGGTAATCCAGTATCTCCACGTGTTTAATGGTTTCTTCATCCTTAATATCAGGTGGTACCGCTAGAATTTCTTTTTCCCAGCTCGCCAGTCGTTTGGCTGGCAGTGGATGAATAGTGGGAAACCATTTTTTGAGTAAGTGTTTCAATCGTTGTTTCATTCAGAAAGATCTTCATCAGGGGGACCCAAGCGATCCAATTCTGCCAGAATTAGGGGAATTTGGGCTTCTAAATCGGCAGGTCTTTTATCTTTACTCCACCAAATAAGCGGCTCACGGCGTTTGTAGTCCACCTTACTGACTGCCTCTTTGCCGTTTAATAAGAATTCCACCATAAAAGCCAATGCCAGACCTTTATCATTGCCACTGCTTAAAAAAGCAAAAGTATAACTGCTGACGTTAGGGATAAAGACACGTTCGATAAGGTTGTTATTTTCATTCAATCCATAAACTTTGAGATACAAAATATTAGTTTTTTCCATCATACCTAATTGTGGATAACGGGCGGCATAAGCTTTACCTTTATACCAGGTGTAGAAAATCTGTCGTTCACGGTCGATAATTAATGGCGCTTGGCTCTGCCAAAAAAATATACAATATACAAAGGGTGGAATAATCAGTAGGTAAAGCAATAAAAATGCCATATCAGTTATTAAAATATTATTGCTATATCTATAATGATTATAGCGATAATATAGGTATTTTCTCAAGGAAATTTCTTTATCATGAGCAATATATTCATACTTTTTAAGAAAATCTGGTAGAGCAGGATCCAAATAAAATTTCTCACCATAATCTTTTTTTGCATCATTAACAGACCAAAGCAGATTCTTTTCCGCTGCCCGCCATGTTTCAATAAAATCGTTAACATTTAACACCAGACTGCTAATAATTCCCAGAGTTACTGGGATCAAGTTAATACTCCTGAAACGGCGCTGGGGATTTCTAACCCAGCACTCCTTATCATTAAGGCGATCCAGTATTTCCACATGTTTGATGGTTTCTGCATCCTTAATATCTGGTGGTGCCGCCAGAATTTCTTTTTCCCAGCGTACCAGCCGTTGGGCTGGCAATGGATGAATAGTAGGAAACCATTTTTTGATTAAATGTTTTAATCGTTGCTTCATTCGGAAAGATCTTCATCAGGGGGACCTAAGCGATCCAATTCTGCCAAAATCAATGGAATTTGAGCGTCTAAATCAGCAGGTCTTTTATCTTTACTCCACCAGATAAGCGGCTCACGGCGTTTATAATCGACCTTACTGACTGCCTCTTTGCCATTTAATAAGAATTTCACCATAAAGGCCACGGCTAACCCTTTATCATTACCACTGCTTAAAAAAGCAAAAGAATAACTGCTGACGTTAGGGATAAAACCACGCCCGATAAGTTGATTGTTCTCATCCAAGCCGTAGACTTTGAGGAAAAGAATGTTAGTTTTTTCTGCCATGCCTACTTGTGGATAACGAGCGGCATAGACTTTACCTTTATACCAAGTGTAAAAAATTTGCCGTTCACGATCGATAATTAATGGGGCTTGTCGACGTAAAAAAAACATAGCCCATACAAAAGGTGGAATAATCAGTAGGTAGAGTAGCAGGAAACCTATATCAATTTTAAAATAATAGTCGCTATATTCATAATAATTATAGCGGTAATGCAAGTATTTTATCAGGGATAGATCTTTATCATCACCAATATAATCCATACCGTTCAAATAGTCAGGTAGATCATCACGTAGGTAAAACTTCTCCCCATATTCTTTTTTAGCTACATCAACCCAATGATAAATTTCTGATTCATTACTCTTTCGTTCTTCTATGAAATCATTTACTGTTAATAACATACTGGTGATTAGTCCTAGAGTTACCGGAATCAAAGTAATACTCCGAGCGCGGCGCTGAGTGTTACGAATATGGCACTCTCTATTATCAAGGTAGTCCAGTATCTCTACATGCTTAATAGTTTCAACATCCTTAATATCCGGAGGTACAGCCAAGATTTCTTTTTCCCAGCGTACCAGCCGTTTGGCTGGCAGGGGATGAATAGTGGGAAACCATTTTTTGAGTAAATTTTTTAATCGTTGTTTCATATAAATTCTCCATCAAAACTGCCCTTAATGGTATTTTCTGTTGTCGGCTCTTCTCCCCAGAAATAACGCAGAGGAGCGATAACATTTTCTGATTGTTGGTAATACCAATATAACTTGCTGCGATAAGAATTTATTTCTTGCCCTTCTGTTGTGACTATTTCTAATTTGGCTGTATTGCCATTCAGAGTTAGTTTCGCCTGTTCTCGCGCAGCCTTGAATGTAGCATCGCGAAAAGTATCTCGTGTATACTGGCGGTGGTTAATGGTGATAGGGATTATTTGTGCACCAAGATAGTATATTTCATTTTCTTTAACGAAAAGCCCGTATATTTCCGAAATTCCCATTTGGAAGGCAGGTAAGGTAAAGCGGTAAGTCGTCTTTTTATATTCTCTATGTATTTTTAGCTGTGGCTGAATAAACAGATTTAAAAATTCTTGGTTTTCGATAACGAAATGATTTTGCGTGTCATTATTCATTTCTCTAGCTGCTTTAAATTGTAGTGAAATGGTTGGCCTTGCCTTTTCTGTATCCCAAAAAGCATATTTCTTTCCTGCCCCCCAAAAACAGTTATTCAGCACTTTCTCTAAATCTGACCAGGCACTGGTGGCTTGTATAATACTGCCACCGATAAGCAAGCCAGCTCCGACTATAATCGCGGTTAGTACCCCCGCCGTCAGAAAGGTGCCTACCGCAGCTCCGATCAAGACTGCTGTTGTTAAAATGGTAGAACCTGTTCCTATAGCAACTTGGCCATAACCCTCCATGTTATTACCCATTTTGAAAGCGTTACTGGCATCATAGAAGGAAACAATTGCGCCTAAGTATCCTGCCATACTACCGGCAACACGGGAAAATTGACTGACCACCGCCGTATTGACGGCAGGCACTTTTATCCCACTCATCAGCGCTTTCACTATAGGGGAATTCACCTTACTTGCCAGTGTCGAACCAATAGAAGTCAAATCGGCACTCATACCAATCACCGCGGTACTAAAGCGCAGCAGGTTCATATAGGAAGATCCAGGCTGTAAAGGGTTGTTGCGGGCATATTCTGTCTGCATAACCACATCCGCCAGGGTGAAGGCATTGAGAAACAGGCTGACACCGGTCAATGAAGAATCAAACAGTAAACCAATAGAAGTTTTATTAGCCCCTTCTAAGGTAAACAGCTGAACCGGCGAGTCCACACTGGTCTTAACTTCCGGTAGAGTTATCACCGGTTTATTGCCAAGTGATTCCAGGCGCTTACTCCAGTTAATCATCCGTTCTCCGATAGCCTGTTGACGCACTGCCGGGTCAGGTCGGTGGCGATTCGTTTTCGACTCCAGCCGCTTAAGCACTTCCTGATAGCTCTGTTCACTGAGTGCCACTCGGCCGTCTGGTTCAATCACTACGCCTAGCGTGGATAACAAGGCCGGAACCAGTTGTTGGGTTATCTGGTCAATCGCTTTCTGGGGAAGCTGGCGGACATAACTTGAACCCTGATAAATTGCCTGATGAGTATAGGCACAAACAGTTGCTAAAAAAGTCCCCATACCTAACAGAATATTATCGACTCCACTGATAAACGGGCCCTTAAGCATCGGTGATTTTACTTTGTCGTTATTTAGTACGGTGACAACCCCGGTGGTAATGGTGCGCCAGAAGTTGCCATCCCCGTTGCCGTCTGACTCTTTGGCTGCAAGCTTCGCTAAAACCTGCTGGCCGGGCAAGGATGATTGCAGGTTGCCGAGCAGGCCGGAGAGGATTTCACTGAAAAACCGGAACTCCAGCGCATCCTCTTCTTCCAGCGTCTCCTTTTCATCTTGCAGTGAAAAGAAGTAGTGAAAGTAATTTTGCAGCCCGCCGACTTGATAACTGAGGTCCGGGTTATCCGCAAAGGCTTCAAACAATTTCATAAACATCGCCTGACGCGCTTCAAAATCTTCGGTGACTTTTTTCAATTTCGGCCAGTCGTTGTTCCAGCGGTCCTGATGAATACTGTCATCTATTTTCTTTTTCAGCTCCGGGTTTTTGGTGGCTTTGAGCTTTTCGACATAGAAACCGATGGTCAGTGGGTAGATGTTGGAGGCGTTATAGCTCTGTTGCCACAAATTCAGGATGGAGTAGGCTTCCACAATGTCCCGCTGACGGCCTACCGGGTCATGCAGGATCACAATCCGCGCCTGTTCATTGAAGTGCAGATAACTGTTGATTTCCTGGATAATCTTACCGGCGTCCATTTCGTAGCTGTCCTGAGTGGTCAGCGTATCAATACTGACGTCAGCCAAATCCAGTTCATTGATGTCTTTTTCAATGATGGCCTTGATGTTGGCAAACTGTTCCTGCCGGATTTTGTAATCGACAATCAGTTTTCGAAAATACTTGTCTGAGGCGTTAACCGCAAAAGGGGATTGCTTCTGTTCGAGGTTGATGAATTGCATGGTTTTTTGCCGCAGTTCAAGACTGTTGTCAATCTTAGCCAGTATTGAGGAGTGCCACGGGTGTTCACTGTAGGCGATACTGATATTGATGACATCTTTGGCGACAAACAGGAATGGATGACCTTCACCCCGAATGCCCGGCTCAGGGATAAGCCCTTCACTGGCATCTCTGCGGTTGAGGAACATGTATTTTTTAAATTTCTCTACCCGCTGTTTTTTACCGTTAACTTCTTTCTCTGACACGCAGTATTTAAAGATGTGCAGATAGCCCCGGGCCTTGCTGCCGCGGGTGGTGAGCGGGTCTTCTTCCTTGATGTATATCCAGCCGGGACGCAGCAGGCGGGCGGCATAGCCTTTGGTTTGTTGGAGTGATGAAGAGAACATCAGGGTGTGGATATCCGGCGGTGCTTCTGGTTTTTCCAGCTCCTTGCCGAAAAAGTTCACATAAGCATAGCGAACCGGGTAAATCGGTTTAACATCGCAGTCACAGGGCTGAATATAAGTATCTGCTTCAAGATTTTGTGGGAACATTTCGTAAGCTTTTTCTATTAATTTGTCAAATTCTTCCTGAATATTGATGGTCATAATATCTCCTTTGTTGTTAATCTAAGGATGTCATGGATACACTGCGGCTACTCTTATTATTCAAAAAAGTTCATACAACCAAAGGCTGAGAATATTTTCACTGGTTACAATCCTGAATAAGTTCATTGTTCAAGCAGTGAACTTACACAAATGATTTAACAACATTTCAAAAAGCTGTTTGGAGGAAATAGGATACAAAAATAGGGCCGGATCTTGCTTGAAACGGGAGAAATCAGCAGGGAAAAATGTGGGTTTTCTCGCGTCAATTCATTCATATTACATTTTATTTGTAAAAATTTTTCCCTATTGACGTCTTTAAGATTCCTCATTTCTACCTCTGTTTTTCACGTTAGAAAGTTAATATAAATTTATATTTATCCTCAATAAATATCAAAATTGATAGTTTAAGTAAATGTAAATTTTTGCTCAGAACAGTCAATAATATAAATTTTATAAATGTTTAAGTAACATAATTATTTAACTTATTTCAGTAAGTTCTTATTCCAATAACTACAAATTGCCCATCTATGCTGGAGAATAAATGATGGACACAGAAATCGTCATGTAAGTAAATGTAGGTAAGTAATAGGTGAGAATAATGCTCTTCGGTCGCGCTGACGGGTTGTATTAGGAGTGGCCCGAACAGTGCCCAGATTTGCTCTATAACGAATAAAAATAGACTAATTGATATAAGTCTCTTAGTTTGAATCCGAATAAACCTTTGCAAAAATCCCCTACCTTATTAAGGTAAAGAAAATAAAAATAAAGTATTAATAGGTAAAATCTATTGCAAAGATTAGTATTTTATCCTTTATTGGTGTACGCTAATTCTTTATTCTATATCTAATTTTTACATAAACCTCGTAAAACTACAGGAGTAACTCATGGTTCTGGTAACTCGTCAAGCCCCTGACTTTACAGCAGCAGCAGTCCTCGGCAACGGCGAAATAGTTGGGAATTTCAACCTGAAAAAACACCTGAATGGTAAACCTGCGGTTATCTTTTTCTGGCCAATGGACTTTACTTTCGTATGCCCTTCTGAGCTGATCGCATTTGATCACCGCTACGAAGAGTTCAAAAAGCGCGATGTTGAAGTTATCGGTGTTTCTTTTGATTCTGAATTCGTCCATAACGCATGGCGTAAAACTCCTATCGATCAAGGTGGTATTGGCGAAGTTAAATATGCAATGGTTGCCGATACTAAACGTGAAATTCAAAAAGCATACGGCATTGAGCATCCAGATGCGGGTGTCGCTCTGCGCGGTTCTTTCCTGATCGACAAAAATGGCGTGGTTCGTCATCAAGTCGTTAACGATCTACCTCTGGGCCGTAACATTGACGAAATGCTGCGTATGGTTGACGCATTGCAATTCCACGAAGAGCACGGTGATGTCTGCCCTGCACAGTGGGAAAAAGGTAAAGAAGGTATGAGCGCCTCTCCAGATGGCGTAGCTAAATACCTGTCTCAAAACGCTGGTAAACTATAACCTTAGATATTACCCATATTCAGACCAGTCGGTTATTCCGGCTGGTTTTTTATTGCTGAAATTCCTCGTTTTGCCACCTTGCGCACAAAAACTCCCTCATCCTGATAACCATCGCCATTTATAATTAAATTTACAATTGTTTAACATTAAAATCAGTGTAAATAAAACAGCTTATTACAACTGACGAAAATAACCTCGCCAAAAAACAGGAGCTCGCAATATGTCGAAAACATGGAAAACACCACTGGCAATCTTATCCTTGCTTATCTCATCCCATCTTTATGCCGCTTCGCAACCGGCTGTTGAAGCTAAAAATGGTATGGTCGTTTCAGCTCAACACCTTGCTTCACAAGTGGGTGTCGATATCCTAAAAATAGGAGGAAACGCAGTTGATGCAGCCGTTGCCGTTGGCTATGCCCAAGCCGTTGTTAATCCATGTTGTGGAAATATCGGTGGTGGTGGTTTTATGACAATTCATTTGGCTGATGGCACCAATACTTTTATTAACTTCCGCGAAACCGCGCCAAATGCAGCAAGTGCCGATATGTATCTGGATAAAGAAGGCAATGTTATTAAAGAATCAAGTTTATATGGTTACCGCGCGGCCGGTGTGCCTGGAACTGTGATGGGGTTAAACAGCGCCCTAAAAAAATATGGCAAATTAAGTCGTGAACAAGTTATGGCGCCTGCGATTAAGCTGGCACGAGAAGGTTTTATACTGACCCGCGCAGACACTGATATTCTAGATACTTCAATCAAACGCTTCCGCAAAGATCCAGAAGCAGCCCGTATCTTCCTACGCAAAGATGGCTCTCCTTATCAACCGGGAGACAGGCTGATACAAACCGATCTAGCGAATACGTTGGAGTTAATTGCCAAAAAAGGGCAAGAAGCTTTCTATCACGGAAATATTCCTAAATTGGTCGCCGAAGCAGCTAAAAAATCCGGCGGCATTATTACCGAAGCTGATTTTGCCAACTATAAAATCTCAGAAACAACCCCCGTCACCTGTAACTATCGCGGTTATAAATTTATCTCTTCACCGCCACCGAGTTCAGGTGGAGTAACCATGTGTGAAATTTTGAATATCTTGGAAGGCTACAACCTCAAAGAAATGGGATTCAACTCGGCTAATTATATTCACACACTGACAGAAGCCATGCGTCATGCCTACATGGATAGAAATACTTACCTTGGCGATCCAGAATTTGTTAAAAATCCCATCGATCGCTTATTGAGTAAGAATTACGCTGAATCTCTACGTAAAAAAATAGAACCAGGTAAAGCAACATTATCGGAGAATGTTCAGCCAGGTATTGGCCCCCATGAAAAACCAGAAACTACTCACTACTCTATTGTCGACAAAGAAGGTAATGCGGTTTCAACCACCTATACTATCAACGGACTTTTCGGCGCTGTCGTCATCGCCCCCGGGACAGGTTTCTTCCTCAATGATGAAATGGATGATTTCACCACTAAAATTGGTGAGAAGAATCTTTATGGCCTCATCCAAGGCGCGACTAACTCTATTGCCCCAGGTAAGCGCCCACTATCCTCGATGAGTCCGACACTTGTCACAAAAGACAACAAGATATTCCTTGTTCTGGGTTCACCCGGCGGCTCCCGTATTATCTCTATTACCCTGCAAACTGCCTTAAACATCATTGAACATGGGATGCCTCCTCAAGAAGCGGTTAATAGCCCCCGCATTCATCATCAATGGTTACCCGACGAAGTTTATTATGAGCAACGTGGTATTTCTAAAGACTCATTGAATTTACTAGAAAAAATGGGATACAAGATGGTGGAACAGATACCGTGGGGCGCTGCTGAAGTGATTATGGTGGGTTTACCTAAAACCGCTGGCGATTCAGCTAATTCTTCAGGCAATGATGCCGCCGTATCTGGTAAAGTGCGTGAAAACCATTTTTATGGCGCCAATGATGTCCGACGCCCGGCCGGTGCGGCTATTGGTTACTAATGACCAAAATGACCAACAACTAAAAAAATAGCTAATCTGTGTAGGCAATATCGGGATGGGAGATCCTTTTCTCAGGAACCCCATCCCATACTTTCCCTAAACATCTGACAATGGCAAACAATCAGAGAAACAAACATCATCACTAATGCGTTTGAGTCTCGCGAGTACCAGAACGCCCTAAAACGCGGTCATAAATACCAGCCACAACTAAAACCAACAGGGATGGTGCTAACCAAGCCAACCCTTGATCTGCCAGTGGTAAACGTGTTGCCCAGTTTGGTAACAAATAAGCTAATGCTTCGGATGATTTAATCGCATCCAAAATACCAAACATCAGACTAATTAACATTACCGGAGCTAAAATACGGGTAAAATTGTGCCACCAGCACAGCGTAAAACTCAACACAATCAGAACGATACAAGGTGGATAAATAGCTGTCAGCACCGGTATAGAAATCTTAATCAAATGACTCAAACCAAGGTTAGAAGTCAACATGGAGAATCCTCCAAGGATCAAAACCAGTGAACGATAAGACAGAGGCAAATAACGGCTGAAAAACTCAGCACATGCACAGGTTAACCCAACCGCCGTCACCATACAGGCGACAAAAATCAGCACAGCCAGAAAAATACTGCCAACGCCACCAAAAGTATGATGCACATAGGCATGCAAAATGATCGCGCCATTTTCTGCATGAGGCACTAACGATCCACTACCCGCTCCCAACTTGAACAGGGAAAGATAAACCAGTATCAGACCAAGGCCGGCAATAAAACCTGCCCACATTGCATAACGGGTCAATAATGAAGATGAGGCAACGCCTCTTGAACGCGCGGCGTTAACAATAACAATCCCAAATACCATCGCTCCCAGCGTATCCATCGTCAGATAACCATTGACGAAGCCACTGGAGAATGGGATTTGCTGATAAACATCAATCGCTGGAATTGAATCACCAGCCGGCCAAAGTAAAGCAGCAACACCAAGTATACCTAACGCCAACATCTTGATAGGCGCTAACACATGCCCGACAGTATCAAGCAAACGGCCTGGGTACAGGGAAACAGCAATTACCAACACAAAATAAATAAGACTGTAGATAAACAGGGATAACTCGCCGGTACTGGTAAGCGGGGCAATGCCTACTTCAAAAGAGACAGTTGCGGTCCGTGGGATAGCGAATAAAGGACCAACAGCCAAATAACAAACTGTCGCCAGCAGCAAACCAGCAACTTTACCAATAGGTGAACTCAGCTCTTCAATACCACCGCCAACTTTTGCCAACGCGATGATTGTAATGACGGGTAAACCAACCGCAGTTGCTAAAAAGCCTAGTGCTGCTAACCAAACATATTCACCTGATTGTAACCCCACCATCGGGGGAAAAATGATATTTCCCGCCCCCACAAACAGAGCAAAAGTCATAAACCCTAATGCCCAAATATCCTTAGATGATAAACGATGTGTCATAATGATTATTAATATTTTGTTACCATATTTATGGCCTGAATAATATAAATACTGCCAATAGCTAAGCCCATATTGACAATATTGAACCCTAATTTAACGATTTATTATCAAAATAATATTCACCAGGTATCTGTTGAAGACAGATTATAGCGATTATTATAGATAGAATCGCCAACAACTGCCCACAAGTAAAACTTTTATAGTGCCAGAAGGCAATAGATAAACCAGAATGCAGAAGTATATGCCGTACTCTTTTTCAAAACCAGTGATTGCTGTTAGCTATCATTGAATAAACACTATATGATTTGCGTTTTTTTTAACCTGAAAAAATAATAATCAATTGCGAAGATTAATTATTACTGTTAATCAAACTATTCCTATCTCTTCTGCTGGTTATTTTAACAGGTACAATCAATCCTGGCGGTAAAGTAAAACTAAAGGCCGTCCCTTTCCCTATTTCGCTGGAAATTTCAAGATGAGAATGATGATGATGTAAGGCATGTTTCACAATCGCAAGACCGAGACCGCTTCCTCCTGTTTGTCTGGAGCGTGCTTTATCCACCCGATAAAAACGTTCGGTCAAACGAGGTAGATGTTCAGCACTGATACCTTGCCCATTATCTTTCACCGTAAATTCAGCGCCGTGGGAATTCTTTTTCCAACTGACATCAATTTGAGTCCCTTTCGGGGTATGGTTAACTGCGTTATAAACCAAATTCGACATTGCACTGCGAAGCTGCTCTTCATTGCCGAACACTTTGAGCCCTTCGCCAATATCAAAATTAATCTTATAACATTCATTACCCAACGCTGTGGCTTCCTGACGCAATACTTTAAGCATCAAAGGCACATCAACCACTTCATTCATATCAATCTGGGGAGCGACTTCAATTTTAGATAGTTGCAACAATTGTTTCACCAAACTGTCCAGCCTCCGGGTTTGCTCCTGCATCGTATTCAACGCTTTCTTACTTAGCGGATTATCCTCTGCCTGATCCTGCATCATTTCCAAATAACCCTGCAAAACGGTTAAAGGGGTACGCATTTCATGACTGACATTGGCAAAAAAGTCACGACGGGCATTTTCCAATGTTCGCTTCTGAGTCACATCTCTGGCAACCATCAAGAACTGTCCCTCAGTATAAGGCATCACCCGGAACTCAACCGTGAAACCATTATTTAATTCAATGGATAAAGGACGTGAAAAATCTCTGGAAAGGATATATCGGCTAAAATCAGGGTAGCGGAGTAAATTAAAAATATGCTGTCCATTATCTTCAGGCCAACGAAAACCGAGTAAATGTTGCGCCAAGCGGTTACACCAGAAAATATTACCTTCTGTTGTCATCATCACAATGGCATCGGGCAATGATTCCGCCCCGCTACGAAACCGTTTGATCAACAATGCCAGCTCACGACGCCGTTTTCGATTCCGTTGCTGCATCTGGTGAATACCATAGAAAATTGGCTCCCACCCTCCTCTCCCCGACGGCGGCAACATACTGCGATCCAGCCATAGCCAGTTCGACAGTTTTAGCAAGTTATAACCATGCCACATCAACACCAAAAACACCGAAACAAATAAACACCAGGATAAGTGACCAATAAATATCGATAAAATTAACGCAGGCAAACAAAAGAGAAGCAGTTCTGAAACCAGCTTCTTCCAGGATAAACGTTCTAACACATTAGATTCTCCGGTGCGTGGATTTAGTAACGAGTAGAAAAACGGTAACCCGTACCACGAACGGTCTGCACCATTTTATCATGGCCGCCAATCTCTAATACTTTACGTAAACGGCGGATATGGACATCAACAGTTCTATCTTCAACGTAAACGTTTGCTCCCCAAACATAATTAAGCAACTGTTCACGGCTATAGACCCGTTCAGGGTGAGTCATAAAGAAGTGCAATAATTTAAATTCCGTCGGCCCCATATCCAGTGCTTTATCCTGGCTGGTCACCCGATGGGAGGTTGAATCCAAAACCAAGCCATTCATTTCGATAATATCTTCCATGACCATCGGTGAAATACGCCGTAATACCGCTTTAACTCTAGCAACCAGCTCTTTAGGAGAAAAAGGCTTGGTGATATAGTCATCCGCCCCAACTTCGAGGCCACGCACCCGATCTTCCTCTTCACCGCGGGCAGTCAGCATCATCACCGGAATATCACGGATATTATTATTCCGTTTCATCTGTTTAATTATCTGCAAGCCAGAGCCGCCGGGAAGCATCCAATCCAATAACACTAAATCAGGATATGGCTCAGATAAACATGCCAACGCAGAATCATAATCCTCTGCTTCTACCGGCTGATACCCGTTTTTTTCCAGAACAAAACAGACCATCTCACGAATCGGAGCTTCATCTTCAACTACCAGAATGCGTCTTGCCATGATTAATCCCATTAACATATTGAGTTGACATCCACTACGCCCTAAAGAACGAGGTTTTACGGCGCACCTGATAACAGCTTAATTTGAAAAAGCATTATGCGTCAGTTTTATGACAAATTTATGAAATCCTGCCTTGGTTATCCGCTATCTGCAATCTATTTCGCAATAATTAATTTAACAATTGTCATATTTCATAATGAATGCGAAGCCGCTCGGAGATATATTCAAGAGATCGGATTTAAAAGCGACATTCAGAATACAGCGATTATAATCATGCTTCACTTTAACCAATGACGGCGAAACTATGCGTATTATTCACACTTCGGACTGGCATCTCGGCCAATATTTTTTTACAAAAAGCCGGGCTGCTGAACATCAACATTTTCTGCGCTGGCTGATTAAACAGATCGAAAACTACCAAACCGATGCATTAATTGTTGCCGGAGATGTATTTGATACCGGCTCACCGCCTAGCTACGCCCGCGAGCTATATAATCGCTTTATCGTTGAACTACAGCCTACCGGTTGTCAGTTAATTATCCTTGGTGGTAACCATGATTCAGTCGCAACATTAAATGAATCAAAAGAACTCCTTTCCTGCCTGAATACCACCGTTATCGCTCACGCAGAAAAAGATCCACAAAAACAGATAAAAGTACTCATCACCAAACAAGGCAATGCCGGTGCGATTCTTTGTACAATCCCTTTTCTGCGGCCAAGAGATATTATGATCAGCCAGTCCGGTCAATCAGGAGAACAAAAACAACTCGCATTACAAGAAGCCATTGCAAAACACTATCATCGACTCTATCAGCAAGCGTGTGAATTACGTGATGAATTGAATTTGCCTTTACCTATCATTGCTACCGGACACCTAACGACCGTTGGCGCCACGGTTACAGATTCAGTGCGGGATATTTATATCGGTACATTGGACGCCTTCCCGGCACAAGCGTTCCCGCCGGTAGACTATATTGCGCTTGGGCATATTCACCGGCCACAAATCGTGGCTAAATCTGAACATATTCGCTACAGCGGCTCCCCAATTCCTCTTAGTTTCGATGAAATCGGGCAAGAGAAAAGTGTCTGTTTGGTGGAATTTACCCAAGACAAACTGGAATCTATTAAGCTTTTACCCATTCCACAATATCAGCCTATGCAGCTTATCAAGGGCGACCTACAACAGATTGAGCAACAATTACAAACTTTTAATGACCATCAAGGAGAGCAGCCCGTCTGGCTGGATATTGAAGTTGCCACCCAAGATTACCTCCATGATATTCAGAAAAGAATTCAATCAATGGTTGCAGAGCTTCCTGTCGAAGTCATTCTGCTGCGACGCAGTAAAACACAGCAGCAAAATAGGCTAGCGCAAGAAAACAGAGAAACCCTGACAGAACTTAGCGTTAACGAGGTTTTTGCCCGGCGACTTGCCCAATCAACACTCGAAGATGAAGAACATAAAAGACGTCTGACTACTCTTTTCGAACAAACAGTGAACAATATCTATCAGGCTAAAAACAAGGAGGAGCAGGCATGAAGATTTTGAGTCTACGGCTAAAAAACATTAATTCATTACAGGGTGAATGGAAAATTGATTTCACAGCAGAGCCGTTTGCCAGCAATGGTCTGTTCGCCATAACCGGCCCTACCGGTGCGGGTAAAACTACCTTATTGGATGCGATCTGCCTTGCGCTTTATCACGAAACCCCACGCTTGACGATTTCTACCTCACAAAATGAGCTGATGACCCGACACACCGCGGAATCATTAGCTGAAGTTGAGTTTGAAGTGAAAGGTGTCGCTTACCGTGCTTTCTGGAGCCAACGACGAGCGCGTAATCAACCGAATGGCAATCTGCAAGCCCCTAAAGTAGAACTCGCCCTTAGCAGCAGCGGCAAAATTCTGTCCGACAAAATCCAGGATAAAAAAGAAAAAATCATTGAAATTACCGGATTAGATTATGGCCGTTTCACCAAATCTATGTTGCTCTCCCAAGGGGATTTCGCCGCTTTCCTCAATGCTCAGCCAAACGAACGGGCTGATTTATTGGAAGAGTTAACCGGTACTGAAATTTACGGAATTTTATCTCAACAAATCTACCAACAACATAAACAAGCACAATCAGAGCTGGATATTCTGCAAGCCAAAGCATCCGCCATTGATTTGTTAACAGCAGAACAACATCAACAATATCTGGAACAACAGCAACAACTCACCCATGCTGAATCACAACTCAATCAGCAGATAAAAACAGTGCAACATTCGGCACAATGGCTGACACGTGAGGAAGAACTTGAGCAACTTGTTACTGAAAATAACGCTTCCTTACAACAGGCAGAAAAAGCGCTGACTCATGCAGAACCGCAACTGCAAAAACTGGCTAGCAGTGAACCGGCAGAAACAGTGCGTCCCTTGCTGGATGATAAAAACCGAACGCAATATGAACATCAGAGAATCAGCAAACAGTTGGCAGAGATGCGTCAGCAACTTCATCAACAACAACAGACGCTCACGCCGATACAGCAAAACGTGACTCATGCAGATTCTGCCAGAGCCGCACACCAACAACACAGGCAACAACAAGAAAAGCTGATAACAGGACAGGTGATTCCATTAGATCATCAAATTGCGGTGCAGATTAAAGAGCTCAATCTTACTCAGCAACAAATCAACGAACAGAAAACCGCACTTGAAAACCGCTGTCAGCAATATGACACCGCAAATCAGCGCGCCCTATCATTCACCAATCAAAGAAAACAACTGGAAAACTATTTCGAACAACAACCTTATCATCAATATTTCGGTGAAAAGCTGGCTTTTTGGCAACATCAATTCTCTTGGCGACAAGAACAGCAGCAACAAATTGATCACCAAACGCAAAAAATTGGCGAACTCACCGCCGAAATCGCGCAACTTAACGATAATCTGAACAAACAAGGAGAAGATTTAAAACAACAGATTGAAAATAACCAACCTCTGGAACTGGCATTTGAGCAGGCCAAACAACAATTTTTTACTCTGCAAAAGCAATATTCGCCGGAGAAATTAAAAAAACAATTAACTCAATATCAGGAACAGCTACCGCTGCAACATAAACTGGAAATCCTATCGCCGCAAATCTTGCAATTACAAGCCGCTATTGCCAGTCATCATATTCGCTTACAACAACCGGAAAAATTATTAAAGGAACTTCCTGTTCAAATTGAATCCATCGATAAACAACTCTTAGACAAACAGCAACATTTAGCCGATCTGACTCAACGTATTCAGTTAGAACAAAAGATTGTTAGTCTGGAAAAAGAACGGGCACAACTCAAGGAAAGCTCCCCTTGCCCACTGTGCGGTTCTGAACATCACCCTGCCATTCAAGCTTATCAAAATACTGAACTGCCAAAATCAGAACAACGGTTAAAAGATTTACGTCTGCAATTTGACGAGTTACAAGCCACCAAAATATCATTGGTCAATAAAAAAGAGTTCCAACAGCAACAATACGACCATATTTTGCAAGAAATTGCTGACGCTGAACCACGACTGAATGTATTAACTCAACAATGGCAGGAAACTTGCGCAACATTACAGATCGACATTTCTTTTTCAGATAAACCCGCTCTTGAACGATTTGTGCAACAAAACCAATCTGCTCATCAGCTTTGCCAAACCCAATTAACCGAACTTGAACTAGCAGAAAAAACGTACCATAAAACAGAAAAAACAGTGGCCGCTCATCAAGAACACGTTAAAGAAATTGAGCGAAATATTGAACTGAATAAGCATCAATACAATGCACTGAAAAAACACTTATCTGAACTGCAACCAGAAATACAACGGCAGCAGTGTAAGCTGACGGATGCCATCGAAAAAATGACATCAGAATTACAGCAATATGATTTATCACTGCCAATGTTGAATGAGAGTGAAAACTGGCTGCAACAACGTAGAAAAGAGTGGCAAGTATATCAAAACTGTCATGAAAACTGGCAACAGATCCAAAAAGAAGAAGCGGTTATCCAAAATCAGATTGAATCATTGCATAAACAGAAAGAAGAATATGTATCCCGTTTAAACGAGCTTAATCAAACAGCACAACAGCAGAAACAACAACTCGCAGAGACACAACAACAACGCAAAAAGCTATTTGGTGAACAATCTGTTACAGAAATCACTCAAGCATTACAACAACAATCTCAAAAGCTGGAGGAAATGCACAAACAAGCATTGTCACATCTGCAACAAGCGCAATCCAGCATCAACCAACTAACCGGCGCCATTCATGAGACAGAAAAAAACTGTCGCCAATCTGAACAACAAAGACAGCAAGCAGAACAGAACTTCAATGTTGCGTTAGCTAAAAGCCCATTTACCGATCAACATGCCCTTGAAACAGCACTGTTATCACAAGAGCAACGTCAAGAATTGCGACAACTCAAAGAACAACTTGAACAACAGCAGATACAAGCCAACGCCCTATGCCAGAAAGCGATAGAGGCCCTGCAACAACATCGGAAAAATCGCCCTGAATTACTTGATCAATATACAAAACCACAACTGACCGAACAGTTGGAAAACATTGCTGATGAGCTAAAAAGAAACACCTTACAACAAGGAGAACTGAAAAACCTGCTTGGTAATGACGAAACACGCCGTCAACAGCAAAAATCCTTATTGGAAGAGATCAGTCATTGCCGACAAAATTATGATGACTGGAGTTATCTTAATAACCTGATTGGTTCGGCTGATGGCGCTAAATTCCGTCGTTTTGCTCAAGGATTAACACTGGATCATTTGGTTCATCTCGCCAATCAACGGCTGAAAAAATTGCACGGACGCTACGATTTGCAACGTAAAAACAGTGATGGTCTTGAACTGCAAGTGGTTGATGCCTGGCAAGCCGATGCTATTCGTGATACCAAAACGCTTTCTGGCGGCGAAAGTTTTCTGGTCAGCCTCGCCTTGGCTTTAGCACTATCTGATTTAGTCAGCAATAAAACCAGTATCGATTCACTATTCCTGGATGAAGGCTTTGGCACACTTGATCAAGAAACCCTTGATATTGCACTTGACGCGCTGGACCATTTAAATGCTTCCGGTAAAACCATCGGTGTTATCAGCCACATTGAAGCCATGAAAGAACGGATACCCGTGCAGATCAAAGTTAAAAAAATTAATGGGCTTGGGATAAGTAAACTCTCCCCTGAGTTTCGTTATGGTAAACAATAGCGGAAAACAATAAAAAGTATTCCCAAAGTGAATTGAATGCCGCCATTTTTTCCTTGAAAAGGATACTCCCGCCAGCATAAAGGCGGGAAAGAAATTTCGGCAAGGCATTACCCTTGCTGGTTTTGAGTGTATTGCGTGGCTTACTCTCGCCAACATACATCAAGAAGCAAGAACGTCCAACGAAATGATAATTCTTCGAGCTGTTTGTTATCCCTCTTCCCCTGATGTTAAAAGCGCGTTTTACTCATAATTAACATTCAGGAAGGAGAAGTCCGCAGGTTTTGTTAAAAACGATAGGTTTAACAGGTTAATAATTCACAAACTATTGACAACCCTTTTTTTTTAAAAAAATTTTTTTCATCATATAATATTTCAGGTAACGTATTGTCTATTGATTGACTTTCTCTAATAATGCCTTATTACACCATCAATGGTAAAAGGTCTGGTAGATTAATAATCCAGAAAGGTGATAACTGTCAAGCAGGTATTTAAGCGTTAACCGAGAGAGAAAATAGCTTATAAAAATAACGATACGAATCGATTTTAGCATGAGATCACATTAAATGTATGAAAAGAGACATGGCTTAAATTGGAGTATTTAAAGTATCACGGTTTTGTATAATAAATGAAATATATAATAACGCTGTTAAGCAACCCGATTCAGATACTATAATTTAAATCATTTTCTTGGGCATTTTTATACCAATTTTCCATGTTCAATTATTTAATTGCTTTATAAACAAGTTTATTTCCCGATTGAAAACGTTATTAAATAACTTTCCAAAATAGTGCTCCACTTCGTACAACTACTTGTGTAGCAAGGGTTGTAAACTATACATAGCAGAGTTATGAGTTAGTACGGTCTATCAAGCATCAAATTTGTACTGTTTGGATATTAATCAGATAGGCTAACTGTATCAGTATTATGAAATCCTATTTAAAGCCAGTCTCTTTAAGAAAACAGCTTGCCTAATCAATTCATATTCTTATTTATTTTACCTGATTACATAAGTATTAACAGAGTCAAGTTTTTTCACTGATGGATTTATGATTGGCAGGGTTTAAACTGTTATTAAAATGCATTATTTTAACATCGGATTTTAATCGGTATAAAATACTAAATGGTATTTTTACCACTTTCGACGTCTGCTTTCTGTTAAGTTTAATCATACCCACTATCTATTTTTACTGATCATAATAATCACTTATCTGTTTGGACATTCATTCTTTTTTATCCATTATTTCCCAACACGCATTAATACTGACCCTGTTTTACCGACAATCTTGAGTGATTTTAATAATCCCCACTCTTTGTTTTATGAATAAATCAGTCAGTAAATAGCCTGATGATATAAGGATATCCCTTTATGTTTTTTCAGATAATTAACTCAACTATTATAACTTAAACCCTATTAAAATAATCTACCAACCAATTTTTTATAGATTTTCTCGTAAAATAACAACGAAAAAGCATCTGAATATCCTCTTGTTAGTTATATAAAAGCTTTAATTTCTCCGCATTATCACTTTTAAATAGTTGTATCATATTAGGTAAACGTAAAATAAAATAATCGGAGGATAGTATCGCAGATAAATGTATTAAATATGAAAGAGAGTCGGCTGTTTTTAGCCACTCTGTATTTTTTTAAAACCTGGCATTAATGAAGCACCTATTTTTTCAATCCTTAGCTAACTAATTTCCCTTGGATTCATATAATGAATAAAATATTAAGGTATAAGTTTCTTATATCTTTTCATAAACATAAACGACTTATAGATTAATTTCACAGGTAATAAAGAATATGCAATAGGAATAATAACTACTACAACAGAACGAGTATTTGTTTCCACAAATAACTCACCTAATCACGCTCCCCATGTTATTAAGGTGTCATTTCGTCCTCTATAAAGTTGCTTCAGTCTGACCGGTTTCAGCTTCGCCGGGCAAACATAAAAGTCCCTCGTATAGCCATCATCCTGAATAAGAACAAAAATACCGATCTTGAACATCGGCATTTTGCTGTGGAAGAGAAGATTAATTTAATGCTTCAACGCTTCAATTTTATCCCGGCTCAGGCCGGTACTGGTGACAATAATGTCCAAACTCACGCCATGCCGTAATAAGGCACGAGCCGTTTCCAGTTTACCTTCCTCTCGACCTTCCTTTCGACCTTCCTCTCGGCCTAGCTCAATACCTTGCTCAATACCTTGTTCGCGCCCTTTTTGTTCAAGCTGTTCTGCAATAGTCATCAACATTGTTTTATGCTCCGGAGATTGTTGCTTTAGTCTGACCGGTTTCAGCTTCGCTGGGCAAACGTAAAAGTCCCTCGTATAGCCATCATCCTGAATAAGAACAAAAATGCCGATCTTGAACATCGGCATTTTGCTGTGGAAGAGAAGATTAATTTAATGCTTTAACGCTTCAATTTTATCCCGGCTCAGGCCGGTACTGGTGACAATAATATCTAAACTCACGCCATGCCGTAATAAGGCACGAGCCGTTTCCAGTTTACCTTCCTTTCGACCTTCCTCTCGGCCTTCCTCTCGACCTGCCTCTCGGCCTAGCTCAATACCTTGTTCAATACCTTGTTCGCGCCCTTTTTGTTCAAGCTGTTCTGCAATAGTCATCAACATTGTTTTATGCTCCGGAGATTGTTCAATCAGTTGATGGACAAAGTGTGAGATATCCAGCGTATGTCCATTCAGTAAAATATAGCGTAATACAACATTGCGCTGCTCGATTGTATTATACCCTCCATTCAGGAGTTCCACCAATTGGGGGACCCATTCCAGCATATCCCGGCAGCAAATAATCTAAAAACAAAAATGTTCAATTAAAACAAAAAATTACATCAACATAAATCACAACAAAATAAAATATGTACAAACAAATGTACAAACAAAAAGGGTACTCAATATGAAGTGTAGTGATTGGTTTTACGGTGTTAGGCGGGAGGTTCTGAGATGAGAAAGAGATTGTGAAGCCGGATTAACCGGCTTCGTTCTGCCTGTACGGCAGTATACATGCTTTTCAAAAATCAGCATTTCTAAGCTACTTGTGCAGTAGTAAATCAATGTTAAACATATTTAAAAGCATATGTCAACACTTTACTTCGGCACTTCCGGCCACTTCACATCAGGCGCTTGATTCAAATCTGTATGAGTGAGTAGTACTCTGTATTTTCTCCACTCTAATAGAGACTCGCGCGTTTCATCTGTAGCCATCTCTAAGTCGACAGAATCTTGCAACAGTGAGATTGTGTAATTTGCTTGCTGTAACAGTGTTGCTTGTTTCTGTTTTGCTTCGTTGATTTGATGAGCTTTGAGTAAGTCTTTATCAACTACCCAATCCTTACCATCCCATTTGTCAAAATCAGTTGGCGGTTTTTTGAAGGTCAGTGTTGCCGGTAACTCACCGATTTCCGTTATCTCAATCGGCTCTCGTGTTAATGTGTCGTAAGCTATCTTTCCTCGGTAATCGGGGCGGATTTCCCAGCACTTACCATCAATGCTGCGGCAGACAGCCTCGTCATCAGACTTCGGTAACTCAGGAGCATCAGGATAAGCACCCGCTGATAAACTGATACCAAGCATCACATACTCAATATCAGAGTTGATGAATTCTCGTGTGATTTGATTCGAGTGATAAAC